>NZ_JBAWAC010000052.1:0-4230 GCF_049589095.1 Haladaptatus sp.
CCGGAGTACGATGCGGGGGAAAACCTGTACGGAAAACGGGACGAACTCGCGTTCGACATCGACGTTCATCGCGACCTCTCGGTGGACGAACTGGAATCGGTGCTCACCACGCCCACCGACTTCCTGCACTACATCGGTCACATCGAGAACGGGCGGTTCATCTGCCGCGACGGAACGCTCGACATCGAATCGGTCGATAATATCGCGGTCGATACGTTCCTGTTGAACGGCTGTCGGTCGTACGAGCCGGGAATCCAACTCATCAACTCCGGGAGCATCGGCGGCATCGTCACCTATAGCGAAATCGCGAACAAAAGCGCGATACCCATCGGTCGGACCATCGCGCGCCTTCTCAACCGGGGCTTCTCGCTTCGATCCGCTCTCGTGGTCGTTCGGGAACAGCAACTGGTCGGCAATCAGTACATCGTCGTCGGCGACGGCAGCATCGAAATCGCTCAGAGCGAAAGTGGGACGCCGTACCTCTGTCGTCTCGACGTCGACCCCGAGGGAGGATACGAACTGCGTTTGATGACTTATCCGACCGTCGATTCGGGAATGGGTTCCCTGTTTACTCCCTTCATCACCGACATCGAGCAATATTTCTTGAGCGGTGGGGTCATAGACACGTTCCACGTCGACGAGGAGACGCTGGTCCAGTTCCTCCGCCTCGAACAGTCTCCAGTCGTTATCGACGATGAACTCACGTGGTCGACAGAATTAAATCTCGAATCGCTGTAAAAACGCCCGTTATCGGATGGTTCCGCCGCCAGCGGCGGCCACGTTCCCCGTCTGGGTGAGCAGCAGGCAGATGGTGAACAGCACGCCGATCATTCGCGGGTTCTCAGTCAGGTACGTCGTTAACGTGTCATTGCTTTCGGACATCGTATATAGCCCCAGGCACCCCGGGAGAATAACTTTTTCTAAATGATAAATAGAGGAAATAAATTGGAATATATCCACCCATCCCAAGAGAAACTAGACCGTGCCGGGAAGTAGCCCCTCACGGACGTTTCGAATGGGGTGATTTCCCTTTCGACGCGACGTTCTCAATGCTGTGTATCCCCTAATGTTGGCTATCCCCTTGAGTAACCACCGATTACGGCACGTTGTCGGGCTGTCGCGCCCCCTTTCGGGGAAGAGGACCGCTCGACGGGGGGAATCGTGCCGTTCCACGTCCACCTACTGGTCGGTAACGTCTCGAATCACGACGACCCGCCAAAACGTATATCGTCCAAAAAAGTATGAGCACTTCAAAACTTCGCCCAGATATCCGAAGAAAATTTTAAGGAAACTGGAATCGATTGTGGCTTCGGGGTTAGAAACTATGTCAGATGGTAAAAAACACGGTTCCGGAAGCGTTTCGCCGGGGGACACGAGCGATCGAGTGGGAATGCAGGTGATCCGTGAGCGGGGTGGAAATCCGGAGGAGATCCGTGAGACGCTCATCGACGCCATCGGGGCAGAGTTCTCCACGTACTACTACTACACCAACCTCCGAACCCATCTCGCTGGCCACGAGGATTACAAGGAGATCACCGAGGACGCGCGACTCGAAGACCGTTCGCACTTCGAACTCGTGATGCCGCGCGTGTACGAACTCGACGGACACATCCCCGTCGACATCGGCGACTTCATGAACCGCGCGAGTTGCCCGCACGCCGAACTGCCGGACGACCCGACGGCGGAGAACATCCTCGAAGTCCTCCTCGAAGCGGAGCGCTGTGCGATCCGAACGTGGTCCGAAGTCTGTGATATGACGCAGGACTGTGATCCGCGCACCTACGACATGGCGAGCCGGATCCTGCAGGAGGAGATCGACCACGAGGCGTGGTTCATCGAACTGCTCTCGATGGAGCGCGACGGCGAGGTCAACCCCGCCGGTCACTTCGTCCGCGACCAGCCCGGCGACACGCCCTACTCCAAGAACCGTTCGTTCAACGACTCCGCGTAAGCGTTCGGCTCCCGACCGATTTCCGGCCGACAACCACATTTTCTCCCGTCCGTAACTGTGCCCGTGAGTTCCTACACCGTCGAAATCGAAGTCCCCGCCGATTGCGACATCGAACAGGCAGGCGAGACGGTCGAAATCGACGTTCCGGAGGACGAGTACATCCTCGCCGTCGCCCGAAATCAGGATATCTGGCTCCCCGCCGACTGCCAACAGGGGTGGTGTACCACCTGTGCGGCCGAACTGCTCTCCGGCGACGTGGACCAGTCCGACTCCCAGCGCTACTTCGACGTGGACCGCGAGGAGGACATGATCCTCCCGTGCACCGCGAAACCTTGCTCGGACCTCTCGCTGGAAGCCTGCCAGTACGAGGAGATGCTGGACCATCGGGCCGAACACGATAAGCCGCCCGGCACCTCGAAACGATGACGATGTGAGACCGACCTCTCGAAAAGATTCGGTCGCTGTTTCTGTCTCGTTCTAGTTGGGGAGTAGGTACTTGCCCGTCCCCGGCGTATGCCATTCGATGGCACGAATCAGCAGAACGCTCGCGCTCGGGACCGCCGTGGCGCTCGGTGCCGCGTGGGTCGGATGGGGGGCGTACATTCGACGGAAGACGGATCAGGTGCCGTACACGACCGCGCTGCACGTCGATGGGGTGGAGATCCGGCGGTATCCGGACACCGTGGTGGTGCGGACGACGGCCGACACCCAGAACGAAGCGTTCCAGCGGTTGTTCCGCTACATTCAGGGAGATAACCGGTTGGGAGAGGAGATCGAGATGACCGCGCCGGTGTCCACCGACTCCGAGACGATCGAGATGACGGCACCCGTCGCGTCCGAACGATCGGAAGCGGGCATGGAGATGTCGTTCTTCCTGCCGGGCGAGTACACGGCGGAAGGCGCGCCCAAACCGACCGACGAGGACGTCTCGGTCGAAGCCATCGGCGCGCGAACTCTCGCGGTACGCCCGTTTTCGTGGTACGCGACGGCAGATCGGGTCGAGGAGAATCGACGGCGGTTGTTCGACACCCTTTCGGCACACGACTTGACGCCGAACGGAGAGCCATTCCTGTTGCGATACGACGACCCGTGGACGCCGCCGTTCATGCGCCGGAACGAGATTGCCGTTGAGTTGGAGTGAAACTGGGATCCAACTTTCGCTGATACGAGTTGTGCTAACGTGGGAGATGTGTGTCGTCCTCGGCGAGGGCGCACTGTGCGCGCGACGATTTTCACGGCAAGTATAGTCGGAATATCGGGGACTGGAGCGTGATCGAGGCGATACCGTCAGTATGAATACTGCCGCATCGTCCGGAGTACCTTAGCTACCTTATACACATACCATCACGACGATGTCATGCGATTTCCATACTCCGGGCTGGTGTGCCATAAATTAAAATTCATTGACATTTTCTGTCTTAGCGTTACTTATAAATAGGAGGATGGCTCTCACATCGAGTACAATGTCACACAACGACATGACCCCCAAAAGGGGGGGTCGAGTTCTTCGAGGGCACACTAGCCCACACCGACGAGATTGAATCAGTTAGAATTTTCGACACGACGCTCCGCGACGGGGAGCAGACGCCACGCACCTCGTTCTCGCCTGACGAGAAGCGTGAGATCGCGGCGACGCTGGACGAGATGGGAACCCACGTCATCGAGGCTGGCTTCCCGGCCAACGGCGACGCCGAGTTCGCGGCCGTCCGCGACATCGCGGAGTCCACCGACGCCACGACGTGTGCTTTGGCACGAATCGTCGACGGCGACGTGGAAACCGCGCTGGACACCGGCGCGGAGATGGTGCACGTCTTCGCTTCAACCAGCGACGTGCAGATAGAGGATTCGATGCACACTACGCGCGAGGATGTGCTGGAACGCGCCGTCAGCTCGGTCGAACGCGTCGCCGAGGCGGGCGCGATTCCGATGTTCTCGCCGATGGACGCCACGCGAACGGATCCCGAGTACATGGCCGAGATCGTCGAGGCCGTTAGCGAGGCGGGTGCCGAGTGGATAAACATCCCTGACACCTGCGGCGTCGGGACGCCGAGTCGCTTCGCGGAGTTGGTGGCCCACGTCAGTGAGCACACCGATGCGCGTATCGACGTGCACACGCACGACGACTTCGGCATGGCGACGGCGAACGCGATCGCCGGCGTCGAGGCCGGTGCCGACCAAGTTCAGGTCAGCGTCAACGGCATCGGCGAGCGCGCCGGAAACGCGGCCTTCGAGGAGGTCGTCATGGCCGTCGAGAGCGTCTACGGTGTCGTTACCGGTAT
>NZ_JBAWAC010000053.1:0-7245 GCF_049589095.1 Haladaptatus sp.
GGCGAGGACAGCGGTCGCGTCCTTCCCATCATGACCGAAATCTCCCCGGCACAAGGTGCCGGGAAGGTGATCGCCACCGGGAAACTCCAGGAGATAGCCGAGGAGGCGGTGCAGAACGTCAGCGCCATCATCAAGAAGTTCAGCGACGAGGACATCTCCGAGAAGGACATCCACATCCAGTACGTCCAGACCTACAGCGGCGTCGAAGGGGATTCGGCGTCCGTGACGATGGCGACCGGCGTCATCAGCGCGCTCGAAGACATCCCCGTCGATCAGAACGTGGCGATGACGGGGTCGCTCTCCGTCCGCGGTGACGTCCTCCCCGTCGGTGGCGTCACGCACAAAATCGAGGCGGCCGCGAAGACCGGCATCGAGACGGTTATCATCCCGAAAGCGAACGAACAGGACGTGATGATCGAGGACGAGTACAAGGAGATGGTGAATATCGTCCCCGTCTCGCACATCAGCGAGGTCCTCGAAGTCGCGCTCGTCGGCGAGTCCAAAATAGAGAGCCTCACCGACCGACTCAGGACCATTACGGGAACGGCCCTCGACACGAGCAGCGATCACGGATCGCCGAGTCCGAGTCCCTGAACTCGATTTTTTCCGGTCGAATCGATAGCTGACTTCCGAAAAATCAGAGGTCCTTGTTCACGCGAATCTCCTTGTCGGTCACCGTATCGACGACGCTGGCGGGAACCGCCAGGTCGTCGTCGTCGGCGCTCCCCCATCCGAACACTTCCAGCCACGCTTCACCGAGGTTGGGGTCGGGATCGACGTACGCCGTCCCGCTCCGAACCTCGCTCACGATCCCGAGTTGCTCCCCTTCGCTGTCCATCAGGAACTTCCCTTCGTCTTCCCCACTGAGTGTTGCCATATTTTTCGTTCAGCACGAGAGTACATTCGCTTTGTGGCTAAGTGAGCTGATTTAACGATCACAGTGGCTACATCACCGGCGGATACCATACCGCCACGTTCGATTCGAGCGGAGATGAGACCGTATCTATCCATCGAAATTTCCGCTAGAGAAAAACGAACTATCGGGCGGAGAACGATTCCTGATCGCGGTTTTAGCGCGACGAAACGACGTCGACCTCGCCCTCACGGAACGGTATCGGGTCGACGACGCGATGTCGGCCCTCCGGAGGTTTGGCCTTACGGTTCCAGCACGGCCCGGAACCGAACCTCGTTGTCCATCATTCGTTCGTAGGCGTCGTCGGCGTCCGCCAAGTCGAACGTCTCGATTTCCGGCGTGATGTCTCGAAGCGCGCTGAACTCCAGGGTATCTTGAGAGTCACGAGCGTCGCCGGACGCCCATCCGCGAACCGCACTTCGGCTTCCGACGAGGTCGACCACGGAAACGTCGATGGGTTCGCCAGGGACGCCGACGGTGACGACCTCGCCGTCGGTGTCGAGACCGGGGACGACCGAGGAGATCGCGTCGGCGTTCGGCGCGGTGGCGAGGACGACCGTCGCGCCGCCCAACTTCTGCAGTTCCTCCGCCGGGTCGTCGGCCTTCGCGTCGATGAAGTGGTCGGCACCCAGTTCGCGGGCGTACTCCTCCTTGTCGGTGCCACGCGAGATGGCGACCGTTTCGAAGCCCGCCTGTCGGGCATACTGCACGCCGAGGTGACCGAGTCCACCGATCCCTTGCACGGCGACCAGATCACCCGGTCGGGCGTCCGTGTGTCGGAGCGCGTTGTACGTCGTGATCCCGGCACAGAGCAGGGGCGCGGCGTCCGCCGCGTCCAGTTCGTCGGGGACGGCCGCGAGCGCTTCCGCGTTGACGACGGCGAACTCGGCGTAGCCGCCGTCAACCGTCACGCCGTGGATGTCCGCGTTCTCACACTGTTCGAACTCGCCGCGACGACAGGCTTCGCAGGTGAAACAGTGTCCGGCGTGCCAGCCAGCGCCCACGCGGTCGCCCTCCTCCCACTGCTCCACGTCCTCGCCGACCGCATCGACCCGTCCGACTATCTCGTGGCCGGGAACGCGCGGGTAGGCGAGTCCGGGATAGCCACCCTCCTTCGCGTAGGAGTCGCTGTGGCAGACGCCACAGGCTTCGACCTCGACGCGAACCTGCGTGGCGTCCGGCGTCGGAACCTCCCGTTCGACGAGTTCGAATTCCCCTCCCGGTTCGTCGACTTCGACCGCCCGCATCGTATCTGACATAGCAGTCGGAACATCGGGCGCGAGACGGATAAGTGGAAATGCCAATATCGGTGGAAAGCGGCGACGGCTTCCGGTTTCACTCTCCAGGCATCGTTGTCCGGAGTCGTCATACTTACCGCACCGCCGTTCGTGTTTCGAAGCGAAAACAGTGACGAGGAACACGAAGGCGACAACGGGAAATTGGCGGTCGGTCGCGACGGTCACTGGGTGGCAAACGGCCGCAAGCCTCTGTTATTACAGCATCTTCGCCGCGACGGGCGTCGTCCGTGACGCCTTCTCGCTGTCGGCGTCCAGCGTCGGGTTCTTCCTGACGGCCGCGCTGTTCGGCTACACGATTGCGCTGTTTCCGAGCGGAGCGGCCGTGGACGGCTACGGCGAAAAACGCGTGATGGTCGTCGGACTCGCCGGACTCGCGGTCGCCACCGTCGGCGTCTCGTTCGCGTCGTCGTACTCACTCCTCCTCGTCGCGGGCGTCGTGTTGGGGGCCGCGTACTCCTCGGCGATGCCCGCGTCGAACCGTGGCATCATCGCCAGCGCGCCGAACGGACGGGAGAACCTCGCCATGGGACTGAAACAGGTCGGCGTCACGGCCGGAAGCGGCGTCGCCTCGCTCGTCATCACCGGCGTCGCAGCCGTCACGATCTGGCAACTCGGTTTCTGGGTCATCGCCGTACTCGCGGGTGGCTACGCGCTCGGGTTCGCCGTGACGTACGGCGGGACGTCCGGCGAGGGAACGATGTCCCTCCCCGATTTCAGCGATCTGCGGACGAACGGGCCGTATCTGCTGCTCGTCGTCGCCGGACTTTTCCTCGGCGCGTCCATCTTCGCCATGCTCGGATACATCGAACTCTACGTCAAGGACGGCCTCGGACAGACCACCGCCATCGGCGGCATCGTGCTGGCCCTCACACAAGTCATGGGGAGTATCGCCCGCATCGGTGCCGGAAGCGCCGCCGACCGACTCGGCGGCGCTCGCGGGTCGGCGACCGTGGCATTCGTCCAAATCGCCGGAGGTGCCGTTCTCTTCGCCGCGCTCGCGACCGGTATCTCATCGTTCCCCCTCGCCGTCGTCGTGTTTGCCGGACTCGGACTCTCCATCTACGGTTCGACCGGCGTGTTCTACTCGTGTCTGAGCGGTCTCGTGGACGGCGAGGATATCGGTGCCGCGACGGCCGGGGGACAGACGGCCATCAACGTCGGCGGACTGATCGCACCGCCCGTCTTCGGCGCGCTGGTCGAACGGTCGGGGTACGGCCTCGGTTGGGAACTGTTGGCCGCGATGACCGTCGTTTCCGCGTTGCTCCTTTTCGCCGTTCGCCGCTGGACCTGATTACCGGATCAGTTCCGCGATGGTCTCGGCTTCGACGGGATCGGAGTCGAGCACGCATTGAACGAATCCGAACACGCTTCCGGCGCTCCACGCCGCCGGAATACAGGAGTCCGGATGGCGGAGCGTGCCGACCGAGACACCCTCGTCGAAACCGACCATGAGTTCCGGGAAGCCAAACCCGTCGGGATAGTCGGTTCGGACCGTGTCCTCCAGCGCTGACAGTCCCCGAACGGCGAGCGCTCTCGCCGCGTCCTGCTGGCCGCGCTCGGCGAGTCCCATCGCCGCCACGCTCGTGTCGTGTGGCCAGACGCTCCCGCGATGGTACGAGAGCGGGTCGAAGGAATCGTGTGACGCCGCGAACGTCCTGAGACCGGCCGAGGAGAGCATGTCCTCGCGCGTCAACCGCTCTGCGACCTGCTCGACGCGTCGTTCGCTTCCCAATCCGCCCCAGATGGCGTGGCCCTGATTCGAGGCGACGCTCGGGATGACGCCGTTTCCGTCGATCCCGAGCGCGTAACAACCCTCGTCGGGAAGCCAGAATCGCTCCTCGAACGACGCCGCGAGCGTCCCCGCCATCTCCCGGCAGTCGTCCGCCAGCGATTCGTCGCCGACCCGCGCCGCGAGCGGCGCGAACCGCTCCAATGCGCGGAAGACGTACCCCTGTACTTCAGTGAGCGCAATTGCACCCTCCGCCGGGGTTCCGTCGGGACGAGCGAGCGATTCCGCGCTGTCCTTCCACCCGAGATGGGTGAGACCCAGCGAGTGGTCGTGTGATTCGTAGAACAGGAAGCCGTCGTCGTCCAGTTCGGAAAGCGTCCATTCGATGGCGGCTTTCGCGTTGGGGTACAGCTCCTCGAACAGCGTTTCGTCGCCCTCCTCGACGGTATCAGCGAACAGCGCCGCGAACAACGGGGTCGCGTCGATGGTGCCGTAGTACGGCGTTCGAACGCTTTCCCCGATTACGGGGAGGTCGCCGTACCGCTTCTCGTGCATGATTCGACCGGGCGCTTCGAGCGTCGCGCCGTCGGTTTCCGTTCCCTGTTCGTCGGCCAAGAAACGGAGCGTCCGTTCCGCGACGGTCGGGTCGAACGGCAGGAGTTGATAGCTCACGATGAGCGAATCGCGGCCGAACGGCGCGAGAAACCGCGGCGCACCCGCCGCGGGAACGCCACACGGGAGCGTCAGCGCGTCGAGCGTTTTCGCGGCGCGCCCGACGAGTCGGTCGTACCGTGGACAGTCGATGTCCGTCTCGATATCGGGCGTGTTCCGTCGTCCACCCGGCAGTTCGAGTTCGAGTTCGATGGAGCGGGTCGAAGCGGGCGGGACGGTCACGTCCGCGGAAAAGGTCGCCGAGTCGTCGGAAACGCTCGTTTCGAGGTCGGAGTCGGTCGTGACCTCGACTCGCCGTTCGGTGTCGTCGGCGAGCGTGCCGACGAAGGCGACGCCGGACGTGCGGCGTTCAATTTCGACCGGCCGCACTTGGTGTTCACGCGGCGAGAAGAAGGCAGGGATTTCGAAGATATGGCCGAAGTCAGGGGTCAGCGAGATGGAGAGGGTTGCCTCGCGGGCCGACCGCGTGTTGTTCGTGAGTCGGACTCGGACGAGACAGCCGGTTTCCGTGATTTCGAGGTGTTTGCCGAGCATCCAGGGTCGTCCCTCGCCGCGGCCCGTGCCGACGGTGGGGCTGGCGAGCGTCGTCGTCACGCCGCGGTCGCTGGATTCGCGACCGAGAACGTGCCAGTCGTCCGGTCCGTCGAGGTCGATTTCGAGCGCCGAGAGGTAGCGATGGTCGGATTCGTACACGCCGGTTTCGGGCGTCGCGGGCGTGACGTCGCCGCGTGCATCGACCACGATCTGTCGTCCCGAATCCATGACGAGCGCACAGTCGTCGGGAAGCATCAGGCGTCCTCCTCACAGTCCGGGTACGTTACCGCTTCGATGATGATCCTGTCGGCCTCCAAATCTTCGAGCACGGCACCCCATCCACCGATACCGAACTCGCCGTCCTCGGTACGGAGGACGATGGTCGCTTGCCCGGCGAGCGTCGAGAGTGACGGCGTTTGGTCCCCCTCGCGGATGTCGCCGTTGGCGTACAGGATATCGGTTATCTCGCCCGACAAGGAGATACTCTGTCGCCGACCCATCTCCCGACCGCGAGCGGTCGCGGTGATGGTGGCCCCGTCGGCCAGCAGCGGTGCGATGTCGCGGATGCACCGCCGAATGTTCACGTATTCCGCCGGAAGCGTTTCGCTGTGGGTGGTGTAGACGATGGCCCACGACTCCCAGAGTGCGGCCTCGAAGTACCAGTGGAAGATGTACGTGAGGGTCTCGTCTTCGAACACCGCACCGTACTGCCCAGTCGGTTCCGTGTGTGGCGCAAAGCACGCGATTTCACGGTCCACGAGGACGAGAAACGGTGCGGGGAGGTGACGGTGCCGTGCCTCGGTGACGACGTCGGCGAACTCCTCGTCGGTCGGGAGGTCGGTCGGCTGTTCGTAGCTCGTATTGATCGAAACGGAGACGAACACGTCGTTTTCGTAGCACGTCTTGAGGGCGGGCACGAGGCGGTCGTACTGCTCCGGCGTGACCGACAGTTGTACCTGATTGGTCGCGTCCTGAATCGCTTCCTCCGCCCGTTCGATGACCGTTTCGACCCGTTTGAGGATGCTGATGCGGTGTCCGCCGACCCCGGCCTGTTGCCATCTGTCCTGAATCTCGGTGGCCGTCTTCGAGAGCGTTTCAGCCCGCGATTTGAGGTTCTGGAGAACCTCCGTCGGTTCCCTGGCCCGCGCCCGGAGCGCGTCCTGTTTGTACGTCTCGACGTAGCCTTCGTCCTCCAAATCCCGGAGCACGTCGTAGATTCGCGACCGCGGCACGTCCGCCCGTTCCGCGAGCGACGTCGCGGACGCGCTTCCCAAATCGAGGAGGGTGACGTAGGCGTCGATCTGGTACGTCGAAAGTCCCACCTCCTGAAGTCCGCGTCGAAGTTCGTCGGTGTCCATCTGTGTGTTGATTCCCATCCTATCGAGTTGAATCTTTTAGTTGACGTTCCCGATACAGTGCCGTTCCGTCCATACGAATTCTCATATTCACTCCTGTATCAAATACGTGAGCAAGATTTATATATTTCTTATTCTTCATGGTTGAGTAGGACAGAGTTCCTATGACAGGCGATCACAAAAACGGGGAAAAAACGCGGCGTACGGTGCTACAATCTATCGGCGGAGCGGCTGGCGTGGCCGCGCTTGCCGGGTGTGTCGGAAGCCTCGGCGGCAGTAGCGGCGACGGCAAGAACAAGGACATCACGTTCTGGACGAGCAACGTCGAAAACGACCGACAGAAGGTCATCAAGAAGCTTCTCAAGTCGTACGACTCGAACAACGGCGGTTCCAGCACGCTGAACGCGGTCCAGGAGGACGACCTGCCGACGCGCATCTCTTCGGCACGCGCATCAGGGACGCTCCCGACCATCGCGGATTTCGGTCTCTCGCCGATGCAGAAACTCGGCAGTGGCGGTCTCCTTTCGACGAAGGCGGCCGACGCAGTCATCGAGAACGTCGGCAAAGACAAATTCTACAACGGCGCGCTCGATTTGACGAAAGCGCCCGACGGCGGCCACTACTCGATTCCGATGTACGGTTGGGTCGAGGGAATGTGGTACCGAAAGAGTAGCTTCGAGGATAAGAACCTCGACGACCCGACGACGTGGGACGGCTTGATGAAGGCGGCAAAAGCGCTTCACG
>NZ_JBAWAC010000054.1:0-8228 GCF_049589095.1 Haladaptatus sp.
GTAGTTGCTCACGGAGTGGTTACTCACGAAGTGGTCGCTCACGGTGTTAGAGAAACATTCGTAAAACGAATCGTATTGGTGCCGGTCGGACTCGCCTACAACTTCACGGCCATCATCACTTCGTCGACGTACTCGCCGTCGATCTTGTAGTGGTTCTTCCGCACGGCTTCGGTCTCCCAGCCGTGGGCTTCGAGGAAGTCGATGGCGTTCTCGTTGGTCGAGGGGGCGCTCTGGTACACCTTTTCGTAGCCGTTGGCACCCGCCCACTCCAGTCCGCGTTCGAGAAGGTGGCTCCCGATGCCGTGGCCCTGATACTCGTCCAGCACGCCGACGGTCAGTTCGGCGGTGTGACTGAGTTTGTCCAGTTCGGGGGCGTGGAGGTGAACCCAGCCGACGACTTCGTCGCCGACGGTCGCGACGAAGAACATCCGCGATTCGAGGTCGTTGTGCCGGAGCAGGGCTTCCTGATGGTCGATCTCGTCGGCGACAGTCTCGGCGACGATGTACGACCCTTCCTGGGCGACTTGTCGAATCGCGCCGACGATCCCCGAGAGGTCCTCCTGGCGGGCAGGGCGGATGACGAACTCGACGTCCTCGTCGTTGAACTCCTCCTCCGCGCCGGTTTCGAGCGCGACGGAGAGGGCATCGTCTTCCTCCGTGAGGTAGCCGTCGCGGCGAAGGATGGCGATGTGATGACGGAACCCGCTGGGGTCGATGCGGAGCGAATCCTGTACGTCGTTTACGTTCGCTGTGCCGTGACGTTCGACGTACTCGTAGATTCGTCGTCGGTCGTCGTGACCGAATTCGAGTTTCTCGGAGAACTCCATGTACACTGTTACCATCTATCTATACTTATTATTAACGATGGTTCTGAAACCATGGTGAGAGGTCTCGGAGCTGTCGAAATCCCCCCATCTAACTCCGCCGCTCGATTCTTGTAGTACCCCGTCGTGATGAGCGTGGGGGAATCATGGACTACAGCGAGTTCATCGGACAGGTACAGCATCGTCTCAAATTGGGAAAACAGGGCCAAGCGGTGCGTGCGATTCGCGCCACGCTGACCACGCTCGGCGAGCGCTTACAGGCGGGAGAAGCCAAAGACCTCGCGGGGCCACTCCCGATGGAAATCGACTGGTATCTCATCCACGCCGAGTCGGGGGAACGGTTTCACTTCGACGAGTTCGTCTCCCGCGTCGCCGAGCGGGAGGGGATCGACGACGGTGATGCGCTCTTTCACGCGAAGGGTGTGATGTCGCTCGTCGCGGAAGTCGTTCCGGAAGGAGAGTTCGAACAGATTCGCGGGCAATTACCGGAGGAGTACGACCCGCTGTTCGAACTCGTGGGAAACGAAGAAGCGTTCAACTGAGGCCCCGGCCACCTCGTTTTCAGCTACGCACGGTCTGCTTTCGCCGCACCGATTCCATTCTCGCCTCGCCGTACCCGTTCCGCTTTCGGGTCGGGGATTTGCGTCAGCAACTGCACCGTGTCGCGCAGATCGTACGTCTTCAACACCATCTCGGCGACCTCCCGCACCGTGAACTCCGTCTCGATGTCGTAGCCGTAACAGCGGGCGTACAGCGCGACCCACTCGTTGAGCGCTCGCTCCATCGTCGCCATCTCGTCCGCGTCGAACCGGGCGAGTTCGGCCGTTCGGCCGTCGATGTAGACCGAAACGACGTCGCCGACCCCGTTTCGTAAATACGCCACCGCCAGTTCCTCGTCCGGCGGGTCGGCGGGCGGGTCGAACGATTCGCGGTCGTCCCGTGCCCGTTCCGCGAGGGACGTGATTCGGTCGCGGTACTCGCTCATGCGCTCGCTATCCCTCTCGGAACTCGACGCCCTTGCCACCGCGGGGGTGCTCCCACTTCGTGTCGGCGACGATAGCACACGTCCCACACTCGACGCAGGGTTGCGTGTCGAGGCTGACGATCTTTTCCTCGTGGCCGTTCTCCTGCACCGTCTCCGCACGATAGCAGCCGCCGCCGAAACCCTCCGCGCTGACCGGGCAGGCCGAGACGGCCGCCCCGCTGGCTTCGTAGGAGTTGTCCCGCAGTTCGATGTGCGGGTTGCCGACGTCGGTGTCGTAGGTCAGGTCGCCGATGCGGTCGGCGAGGCTCTTGGGTTCGACCTCGTTCGTGTCCGTGATTTCGGTGCCGAGTTCCTCCGCGATGACCGTCGGCAGCGTGACGTACGGCGTCCGCGTGTCCGGAATCATCGTGGAAAGGAGGGGAGAACCGTACAGCCGTTCGAGTTGTCCCGACAGGAGGCCGGAGCGGAGCGCGACCCGGCCGAGCGACGACGAGAGAACCCCATCTACGAGCTCGCTCATCCGGTCGTTCTCGGCGACGCCGCGCGTCGCCCGATACTGACGGGGGCGGAGTTTGCCCATCACGCCCTCGTCCTTGAGCTTCTTTTCGTACAGTCGGCCCGCTTCCTCGGGGTCGCCGCGCATGCGTGCCTCGGCGAAGGCTTCCGCCGCGAGTGCGCCCGCACTCACGGCGTGGTTCATGCCCTTGATGATGGGGCCTTGGGCCTGCATCTGCCCGCCCGCGTCGCCGACGAGGACGAGCCGTCCGCGGTGCGGAGCCGGGTGTGCGACCTTCTTCGAGTCGGGAACGAGTTTCGCGGAGTACTCGATCTCGTTGTAGTGGCCGTTGAGCCACTGGCCGAGCAGCGGGTGGGTGAGCAGGTTGTTCAGCAGTTCGTGGGGCTCTGCCTCCTCCTCGACGAGGCTGTCGAGGTGGAAGACCGACCCGATGGAGAGCGAATCCTCGTTCGTGTAGAGGAAGCCGCCGCCGCGAACGTCGTCGAAGAGGTTGCCCGAGAAGAGATGGGCCGCGCCCGTTCCCTCGCCGACGTCGAACCGTTCCTGGATGACGTCCTCGGGCATCTCGATGACCGCTTTGACGCCTTGGAACCACTCCTCCGGTTCGTCCCAGTCCATCAGCCCTGTCTGTCGGGCGAGTTCGCTGTTCACGCCGTCCGCCGCGACGATGAAGTCGGCCGTGATCGGGTCGAGTTCGTCGCTGGTGACGCCCACGATTTTCCCGTTCTCCCGGAGGAGACCGTTGACGTGCACGCCGGTCAGCAGACCGCCGCCCGTCTCGTGGGTCATCTCGTGAACCTGGTCGGCGAGCCACGAGTCCATCTTCCGCCGGAGGACCGCGTCCGACCACTCCGTGTCGTGTTCGTGGAGTCGGGTGATGTCGAACGACTTCACCTTGTTCCCGGCCACGTTGTGGATGTTGTAGTCCGTGATGGGCCGTTCGGTCGCCTCCTCGCGGAAGTCGGGGAACAGCGAGTCGATGGTGTAGGGAGCCGACTCCTCGGCGTACAGCAACCCACCGGAGACGTTCTTCGACCCGGCCTCGACACCGCGTTCGAGGACGAGCGTTTCGATTCCGTTGCGTGCGAGCGTCGCGGCGGCGGCGGCCCCACCGGGACCGGCACCGACCACGACGGCTTCGTAGTGTTCGTATTCCTCGCTCATCGTTCAGTCATCGTCCTCCGCTGCGACCGCGTCCAGTTCGCCCGCCTCTACCGCGTCCGTCAGGCGAGGCAACACTTCGAACAGGTCCCCCTCGATGAAGAAATCGCTGAAGTCCCGAATATCGGCGTCGGTGTCGGTGTTGATGGCGATGATGGTTTCGGACTCGTCCATCCCGACCTTGTGCTGAATCGCGCCGCTGATACCCGCCGCGATGTACAGCGGTGGCTGGACGACCTGTCCAGTCTCGCCGATCTGACGCTCCTCGGAGACGTACTGCTCGACGTGTCCCTCCACGCTGTAGGAGGCCGTGACCACGCCGCGCGAGAGGCCGAGGTCCGCGTCCTCGAACGCGTCCACGAGGTCGAGCGCGAGTTCGATTCCCTCCGTCGGGTTGTCGCCGATACCGCGGCCGACCGCGACGATGACGTCCCGGTCGGTCAGGTCCACGCCGGTGTCGAGGGTGTCCCACTCGGACACCTCGACCCGGAACCAGTCGTCCGGGAGGTCGGCGTCGTGCGAGACGACTTCGCCTTCCCGGTCGGCGTCGGGGGCCATCTGATCGAAACTCCCCGGAATCACCGAACAGCCCTGCGGGTGGAACTCCCGGTCGGGGTTGTCGATACAGAGGATGGTCGAGTATTCGAACCCGGAGAAGTCCGGGCGTTGCATGTGGAGGATGCGCTCGAACTCGATTTTCTCGCCGGGTTGGCCGGTCTTCACGGGGTTCGAGATGAGTTCGTCCGTGATGGTCAGGCCGGAACAGTCGCTCGCCAGTCCGGAGTCGAGTTCGGCCTGCGTCTGTGCCGAGAGGTCGCGGCCGTTGTTCGTCGCCGGGAAGAGGAAGTAGCGCGGCTTGTCGTACTCCTTCCAGTCCGTCTTCGAGCGGGCCATGTCCGCGACGATTTCGGTGTACGGTTTGTGGCGGAACCGTTCCAGTCGCTCGTCGTCGTGATAGACCGCCACGTCCGCACCGAGGGTGATACACTCCTCGGCGAGTTCCTCCATGTCGTCGCCGACGAGAACGGCGACGACCCGTTCCTCGTCGCCGTACTCCTCGGCGTAGCCGTCCATCAACTCGCGGGCCTTGCCGAGCATCTCCTTCGACACGTCGAGGAGTTCGCCGCCCTGCGTCTCGCAGTACACCCACATGTCGCGGTAGACGCCGTCTTCGAGCGCTCGAACGTGCTTTTTGTCGACGGTCGGTTCGGTGAGGCCGTCGTCTTCTTCGGCTTCCTCGTCCTCGCCGTCCGTCGATTCGCTCTCCGCGGACTCGGATTCGTCCGATTCCGGCTCTTCTGCCGTCGTTTCCGCTTCGTCCGGGCTTTCCACGTCTTCCTCGGTTTCCTCGTACTCGCCTTCGGTTTCCGTGTCGTCGGTATCCGTCCCGCCGTCGGCCTCGCTGACTGGCGACTCGTCGGCGACTTCGTCGATTCGCGCCTGAATCGCTTTCTTCGCCGTCTTGCGGTCCTTTCCTTCCTCCTCTTCGGTGAGTAGTTCGGAGAGCGCACCGGGGTCCTCGATGGTTCGAACCTCGTCCTCGATTTCCGAGACGGTTCGCTCGCCGGGGGTGATTTCAGCCATGATCAGTCACCTGCCGCGAACGGCTGGATCGTTTCGAGCACGTCGGACATCGCCTCCTCGTCGTCCAACGTCGCCATCGTGGCTTCGCGCTCGGCCGGTGCCTTCGGGATCGGGTCCACGGACGAAACGATGGTCGGCGACCCGTCCAGCCCGATGTAATCCGGGTCGAGGTTGAGGTCCTCGTGATCCCACGTCGTGAGATACTCCTCGTACTCCTCGGCGCGCTCCTCGGTTTCGGCCTGGAGCTGTTTGCGCCGGAGACGATGTGAGGCCTTCCGATAGCTCGCCTCGTACTCGGGGTCCATGACGATGAACGCCGGAAGCGGGGATTCGACCGTCTCGATTTCGTCCACGTCCCCTTCCACGAGTCGCTTCGCGCGAACGCGGCCCTCGTCCTCGTCCACCTCCATGGCGATGACGTGCGTGATGATGGAATAATCGAGACACCACGCGGTCTGTGGGCCGGTCTGTCCCGTCTCTCCGTCAGCCGTTTTGAATCCCGCGAAAACGAGGTCGGGATGGTCGAGTTTCTCGATACCTGCGGAGAGGGTGATCGATGTGGACCACGTGTCGGCGGCGGCCATCGCGCGGTCGGAGAGCAAGTAGAGGTCGTCGGCGTACACCGACATCGCCTCGCCCAGCACGTCGGCGTAGCCGGGTGGTCCCATGCTCATCGCACTCACCGTTCCACCGTGTTTCACCTTCGTCTGGAGGGCGGCTTGAAGTGCAAACCGGTCGTTCGGGTTCATCACCGTCGGTGTATTCCCACGTTCGAGGTGGCCGTCCTCGTCGAACGACACCTGCCCCTCGCGGAAGTCCGGAACGCCCTTGGTCAACACGACCGAGTGCATCGGTACCTCCTACCGTGAGTGTGTTTAGTTTGCATACGTCAATCATTACCAATTCCCTCAGTCGTTATTATACTGTCGGAGGCCTAACAATAATCTGACATACTTGCCGGATTCAATGGAAGATTGATGGCTGTCGCTCAGACGAAATGACGGCGAAAACGTGTCACTGCTCAGGCCTGTGGTGCTGGTCCGTCGGAACCGCTTCGGTCACGATGGGCCGTCTCGACCGCTTCGGCGGCGTCTTCCGCGTCTTCCGCGTCTTCTTCCTCTTCGGGTTCGCTCTCCGATTCCTCCTCGTCGGTCGGCCTTCGCGTTTCGGCGCGCACCATCGTCATCTCCCCGCGTGCTCGCATGGTCCCGTCGGCCGTCGCGTTCTCGTGGAATTCGAGGTCCGTACAGGACACGTCGCCCAGCACTTCGGCACCGTTTTCGAGCACAACGGTCCCGTTGCGAGTCGTCACGTCGCCGTGAATTCGCGTTCGTTCGCCGACCACGATATCGCCGCGGCCGCGCAGGCTTCCGAACACTTCGTTGTCCGCGCCGACCGTGATCTCCTCCGCCCGGATGTTGCCGTGGAGGCGACAACCGTCGCCGACGGCGGCAGGGGTGGAGACGCGCCACGCGTCATCGCTGACGTGGGCGTTCCGCGGAATCGTGATCGGTTCCGCGTCGCTCTCGTCCAGCACATCGTCGATGATGCCCTGAGCGGCCTCCTCCTCACCGAGTCGGAGGAGTTGCGAGAGGTAGACGAAGAGGAAAACCACGGTCGGCATCGGGTTACGAATGACGATCCAGCCGTTGGCTTCGAACCCCTCGTCGATTTCCACGTCGTCGCCGATATCCAGATCGCCGCTGACCATCAGTTGGCCGGTGACGTGGACGCGTTCGCCCAGATAGGCGTCCTGTCCGACGAGCACGTCGCCGTCCACGTCACACCAGAGGTCCAGTCGGCAGTCGTCCTCGGCTTCGATGTGTCCGCCGAACGTCGCCCGTTCGCCCGCAACGACGTTGTTTCCCCGTACGCCGAACTCGACGGTACTCTGCGCGCCGACGATGATGTCCCCGTCGGTCACGAGATCGTGTTCTTCGACGGTCGTCCCGTCGGGAATCGAAAGTTCATCCAGAGGGTCGGAACGGAGCGGCACACATCCTACCACCGGTTCGCTCGTAATAAATCCTCCCGAGTCGTCTGACGCCCGTCTGCCGCCACGAAGAGAGGTGGTTGGTTTTGACTCTCTTGTAATTGGAGTTGCTGGAAAGACGACCGCGAACGGACGGGAGCTTTCAGAACCAGTATCGTCGTCTTCGATTTGTAGCTTTTTTATCCGACCGTGGCCAACGAAGGGGCATGACTACGCTCTCGTTCGATGATGATGGCGTCGATGTCGTGTACGAAGGGACGGAATTCCGGCTCTCGAAGGACCTCATAGAGGAAGCGACGGGGAAGTCCTACTACGACGTGACGGACCACCAAGTGCTGCATATCGTGGAGAAGGACCCGGCGACGGGTGGACAGGCGCGCCGAATCGGGGACATCTTGCGGTAATCGAACCCCCTGACAGTCCGGTAGCGTTTAGGTGAGAGACACGAAACGTCGGGTATGACCGAAACCGCTGAAACTGCTGGCTTCGACCACCCCGCGTGGAAGACCGCGGCGAGCACGGTCGGATCGTATCTGCTCATCCTCGTGTCGATGACCGTCCTGCTGTTCGGGATTCCTTACCTGATTTTCACATTCCTGTAGCTCGAAAGGAACTGTCTCGAAACGAAATCCGCCCGAAGCGGGGTGCTGCGGGCGGCCCAGAATTGTTTAGACGGGATTACGCGAACGTCTTGGAGACTTCGTCGTTCTCCTCTTCTTCCTGCTCGATCTTCTCCTGTGCGTCGAGGAAGTCCTGCATCCGGATTTCGGTGCGCTCGTCGCGGATGGCGAACATCCCGGCCTCGGTACAGATGGCCTTGATGTCGGCACCGCTGGCGTCGCCCGTCTCCTCCGCGAGGTGTTCGAAGTCCACGTCGTCGGCGACGTTCATGTCGCGGGTGTGGATCTTGAAGATCTGCTCGCGGCCTTCCTCGCCGGGGTTGGGCACTTCGATGAGGCGGTCGAAGCGACCGGGGCGGAGGATGGCGCGGTCGAGCATGTCGAAGCGGTTGGTGGCCGCGATGATGCGGATGTTGCCACGGTCCTCGAAGCCGTCCATCTCCGAGAGCAGTTGCATCATCGTCCGCTGGACTTCGGCGTCGCCCGATGTCTTCGAGTCGGTACGCTTCGACGCGATGGCGTCGATTTCGTCGATGAAGAGGAC
>NZ_JBAWAC010000055.1:0-10097 GCF_049589095.1 Haladaptatus sp.
ATCGATTTTGATTGGAAAATAGAACAACCTCGTTGGCGGGGTGAGACGCCCGAGAAAATGGCGGAGAACGTGGTTGAATTCATCAACGAACGTCCTGATAATATCCTCCTCCAGAACTGTCGGAACCGATATCCTTATCCTAAATAGACACATACTTCGAGTGGTAACAATGCACGAGTTGACGGGATTTCAGCGGGACATACTGTACGTCATCGCCGGACACGGCGAGCCGCACGGACTCGCCATTCAGGACGGTCTCGAAGACTACTACGACACCGAGGTCCACCACGGTCGTCTGTATCCGAACCTCGACTCGTTGGTCGATGATGGACTCGTCGAGAAGGGGAAACGGGACAAGCGGACGAACTACTACACGCTGACCGAGCGGGGCCGATCACTCCTCGAACATCGACGCACGTGGGAAGAGCGGTTTCTCGACTGAACCGGACGGTATCGGCAGTCACCGGATGCCCCGTCAGTCGATACCATCCCCGTCCGTGGGTGTCGGCGCTTGGACGGGCATCTCGTCACCACCCGGCGGTAACTCCTCGTCATCCGAATCGGACGGGTCATGCGGTGGTTGTGGGTGCACGTCGGCGCCCTTGAGATACGTCGGGTCCACGGCCCACGGTCGAATCGGGTTACCGGTGATGAGTTCGGGCAGGACGATTTTCACGAAGTGGACGACGAGCACGAGTATCATCGGTCCCAAGAAGATTCCGTACCACCCGAACAGCAACGGCCCGAAGATGTACGCGAGCATCACCATCCCGACGTGGAGGTTGCGTCCCGAGACGTACGGCCGCAGGACGAGGTCCGGAATGGTGTCCACGATGACGAACGAGACGAGCGCGAAGACGACGGGGAACCAGAGGATGCCGGGGTCACGAGCCATCAACGCCTCCGCACCGATGACGCCGGTCACCGGGAAGTAGACGAGTTTCATTCCGACGACGGGAATGAGGCTGGCGACGCCGGTCAGCAATCCGACGACGGTCGGATACGGAACCGCCAAGCCGGGTGGTGCGATCATGTTGAGGAGGTTGTAGGAGATCGCACCGATGGTGCCTGTCATGAAGGCGTTCAGGATGTTGCCGAAGAAGATGCTGTTGAAGTCCGAGTCCACGCGGGTCACGTACGCTTCGAGGACTCCACCGCTGTCCGCGAACGTCCGGTGGAACCATCGCGAGAGTTTGTGGTCGTCCCGGAGCAGGTAGAATGCGATGGCGATCATCACGAACAGGTGGAGTGCCCCGTTCCCGACGAACTTGAGATACTGGAACGTCGAACCGAACGCCTGCTGGATGAGTTTCGTGTCGTCTTTGTTCTGGAGAAGCTGTTCGGGATTTTTGGTCAACTTCGAGATGTCGCTGTACTGCTGTATCGGCTCCGGAAGCGTGCCGATATTGGCCGTCTTCGCAACCATCGTGAGTTCGTGAAACGCGATGGAGACGGTGTAGGCGACGAGCAAAATCGCGGGAAGGGCGAGCAGCAGTAACGCAACCGCGGCGGCGAGGCTTCGCGGGCGAACCCGCTGCTGGAGTCGGCGATATACCGGCCGCGTCGCGTAGTAGAGAAACAGACCGAAAACGAACGTCCCGATGAAGGAGTAGATGACGAACAGCGCCGCGAGACCGAGTAGCCCACCGATGGCCCACCACGCCGCCCGGGACTTGTCAATGTTCAATCCGGAGACCATACCACAGAAGTTTGCGGGCTGGCCTTAAAGATTTCGCGCACAGGACGACGATAGCAACAATCCTTTTAACCGAATCGGAGCGTAGTACGGGGAGTGTCCGGATTCGAAAACCTCGTCACGTCGACTACGTTGGGCAGTGACGTCGTCCATATCGCTCTCGCCGGAGCGCTCGGTCTCTTCCTCGGACTGGAGCGTGAATGGTCGCAGAAATCCGCCGGTATCCGGACGTTCACCCTCATCAGCCTCCTCGGTGCGGCGTTCACCATCGTCGGGAAGGACGTTCTGCTCGCGCTCGGTGGCCTGCTCGTCATCGTGCAAGGGATTTTGCTCGCGGTGCAGGGACTCCTGGACGATGACGAGGAAACCGGTCTTTCGCTCACGACGTCCGTCTCCATGCTCGTGACGTTCGGCGTTGGCGTGCTGGTCGCGGAGGGGTACATCCTCGTCGGCGTTACCGTCGCCGTCGTCTCCTCGCTTCTGCTCATCCTGAAGCGCGAACTACACTCGTTCGCGTGGGGATTGTCGCGCGAGGAACTCCGTTCCGCCGGTGAGTTCGCCATCCTCGCGTTCGTCATCTACCCGCTGCTCCCGTCCGGTGAGGTCGCGCTCGGCGGCGCCACGCTGAGTCCCCGCCTCATCTGGCTGATGGTCGTCACCGTCGCCGGAATCGGCATCGCCAACTACGCCGTGGTCGAGACGTACGGTGGACGCGGTATCGCCGTCACCGGATTTTTCGGCGGGTTAGCATCCTCGACGGCCGTCGTCGGCACCATGCTCGACCACGTTCGCCAGCAGCCGGAGGCGGCGACCTACGGCGTCGCCGCCATCTTGCTGGCCGACGCCGCGATGGCGCTCCGAAACCTCGTCATCGCGTTGGCGTTTACCATCGGTACTCCACACAAAACGCTCTACGGTGCCATCATCCCGCTCGGAACGATCATCGTCGGTAGCATCGCCATCGCGGCGTACACGGCCGACTGGTCCCAACGGATGGACATCGACTTGGAAAGCCCGTTCTCGCTGCGAAACGCCCTCGGGTTCGGTGCTATCTTTCTCCTCGTCGTCATCGGCGGCGCCATCGCCAAGAGCCAGTTCGGTCAGACGGGGTTTTACATCACCGCACTGCTGTCGGGACTCGTTTCGAGCGCGGGCGTGACGGCCTCGGCGGTCACGCTGTACAGCGGGGGCAACGTGAGCCAGCAGACGGCCGTCTTCGGCATCCTGCTCGCCACCGCATCGAGCATCATCGTCAAGGCAGCGTTGACCATCTCTGCACCGAACCGTTCGTTCGCACGCCGAATTGCCGTCTGGAGTACAGTTCTGCTCGTCGGGTCGGGAATTACGGCAATCGTCGCTGTCGTGTGAGGACATATAACGAACCGTTTAAAGTGGGGCTATTCCTATCAGCTACATGGACCGCGAAACAGTCGAGCCACAGGTTCGGGACATGCCGGGCCAGAAGGCACGAGAGTGGTCAGAGTATCATCACAAATTTGCCGCGCCGACGACGTACGTGTACGATTTCGTCTGGGACTTGACCGAGGATTCGGTCGGGCCGTTTTGTACTGATGTGGATGGAAACGTCCTCCTCGATTTCACGAGCCACGTCGCCGCCTCCCCGCTCGGATACAACAATCCAAAAATCAAGGACAAACTCGACGAGTTCCCTCTCCCCGATCCGACGAAAATTGCCGGGCAGGACTTCTACGCCGCCGGTGGCTGGCCGCCGGAGGACCCTGAATTCCCCGGACCGACTCAGTTGATGGAGCGACTCACCGAGGTCACGAGCCACTACGACATGGACACCGTCTTCCTGTCGAACTCCGGCGCGGAGGCAGTCGAGAACGCTATCAAGATCAGCTACAACCGCGGCGGTCACCGCGCGTTCAACTTCGACGGCGCGTTCCACGGGCGGACGCTCGGCGCGCTCTCGCTCAACCGCTCGAAAGTCGCCCACCGCAAGGGCTACCCCGAGATTCCGGGCATCGTGAGCGTTCCGTACTGTTCCTGTGAGGGCCAGTGTGGCTGTGGATGGAAGACCGACGGTCCGGGCGGTAACATCATCGCCGACAAACTCGACCCCGCCCAGGGCGTCATCGACCCCGAAGAAGTCTCGTATATCATCCTCGAACCGGTGCAGGGAGAGGGTGGCTACCGCGTCCCGAACGACGAGTTCGTCGCGGACATCGCCGAGATTCAGGACACCTACGGTATCACCATCATCGCCGACGAGATTCAGTCCGGAATGGGCCGAACGGGCGAGATGTGGGCAGTGGACCACCTCGACCTGAACCCCGACGTCATCACCAGCGCGAAGGCGCTCCGCGTCGGCGCGACCATCTCCCGCTCGGACGTGTTCCCGGAGGAGAAAGGCCGTCTCTCCTCGACGTGGGGCGCTGGCGACGTGCTCTCGTCGCTGCAGGGCGTGCTCACCCTCGACGCGATTCAGGAACACGACCTGCTCGCGAACGCCACCGTGCGCGGACGACAGGCGCGTGAAATCATCGAGGACGCCGCGCCGGAATCCGTCGTGGACGTTCGCGGCCGTGGCCTGATGCTCGCCGTCGAGTTCGACTCGAAGGACCGACGCGAAGCCGTCGTGGACGCCGCACTCTCTCGCGGCCTCCTCACCCTCGGCTGTGGGTACAAGACGCTCCGTCTGCTCCCGCCGCTCGACGTGACCGAGCGCGAAATCGACCTCGGTGTCAACCTCTTGCTCGACTCGATCGACGAGGTGGCGTAACGCTATATCCGGCCGAGACGTTCCTTTAGTATGAGCGTCACGGCTGATTTGTCGATATCCGGAGAAGAGTTCGTTCTCGGCACTGCCCTCCTTACAGATGCCGACGTTCATATCGAACTGGAGCGGGTCGTCCCTTCCTCACGGCAGGTACTCCCGTTTTTCTGGGCCATCGGATCGGACTTCGAGACGTTCGAGGACGACGTGCAGAGCAATCCGAACGTTGAGAGCCTTATCGCGCTCGACAGGGTCGAAGGGCGTGTTCTCTATCGTGTCGAGTGGAGCGAGGAAGTCGAGAGTTTTATCTACGGTATCGCGGAAGTCGGCGCGACCATCCTCGAAGCGACTGGCGATCGCGTCTGGCGATTTCGACTCCGGTTTCACGATCACGGTGCGCTTTCGGCGTTCCACGACTACTGTAGGTACTTCCCCAGCGGATTTCTGTTCTCGTTCAATTTTCGGTCGTATCGCGTGAGTGACGGACATGCTGCGTTTCGGAACGATGTTCGAGGGACGCTCACTGGGTGAGCGTCCCGAGACAGCGAGCAAACGAGACTCTGAGAGGAAGCTGTTGCTCAGTTCCGGGCGGCCCAGCGGCCTGACCGTGGTCAGGCCGCGTCCGGGCCGTAACCCGGAGGGACGCCGATACCATTTGTCTCCCAGCTCCACCGCCACCCGAGGTCACTGTTCAGGCGGTGGCGAATCCATTCACGGACGAGTTCGAACGTGAACCCAACAGGAAGGTCGCGCCCGCCCCGGCGGGGGCGGGCGACGACCGCCCAGCGCACCACCAACCAGAGGTTCTCAAGAATAAACGCGACCGCCACGAACAGCGTGCGGATGCGTGGATCTGGTGTCGTTGTCGTTGCTCGTGCCTGTCGGTACAGCCGGTAACTCGTTTCTATCGCCGGGCGTTTCCGGTAGAGTGTTTCGACCTGTTTGGGCGTGCGACCCGGCAGGTCGCACGCCACGTAGCCAGTCACGGTCTCACCGTGGGTGCCTCGCCTGCCGTTCTGGTAGGAGACACAGACCGCGAGCGGGAACCGGAGTTCCCGCTCGCTGCCGTGGTACATCGCGTACTCCGTCCAGTAGGATGCGTGAGTCTCAAGCAGCTCACGAAGCCGTTTCCCGCCAGTGACAACCGGGAGCACGAGTGGTGCTGTCCGGCGAGCGCGTCGGATGACGCGCTCGGTGTAAAAGCCACGATCTGCGAGCAGGCACTTGATCTCGAAGGGAAGAGCATCGACGCGGTCGAGGACGCGCTCGACCGCGTCGATTGGAGAATCGGTTGCATCAACCGCAGTGAACGCGACAGTGAGCGGTTTGGCGGTATCGAGGACGAAGGCGGTACAATAGCGATGGCACGTCATCGTGCCATCGCGGGCGGCCATCGTACAGAGTTCGGACGGGTGGGCGTAGTGCGAGCCGTGGTAGGGGTTATCGACGAAGTCGATGCAGACGATTCTCGACCGGTCAGGGTCGAGAATCGTCGTTGCATCACGGACGAGTTGGTCGTTAGCGGCATCTTCGAGTGCGGTGGCGTCGATGGTGCGGAGCCAGTCGCGGACAGTATCGTCTTTGGGAGTGTCCTCGGTCTGGGCACAGACGTGCCAGACCGAGGTGCGACCGACGGCTGCTCGGAGAATGACCTTGTAGATAGGGTCGGCGTCGAGGGGTGAGCCCTCGACGCCTTCGATGGGAATCTCGGCGAGTCGGTCAAGAGCAAGTGATTTGAGGTCATCCGCCGTAATCTCAGCGTCTGGTTCGTTGAGTAGCACAACTGAATGAACCAGACATCTCTTCAATCAGCTACTGATTCAGCCGTGACGCTACAGCGGGGAAGTACCTTACGTCGGTGGTTCGATCATGATCCCGAGCGATGGGAAGAATTCAATATTCGATACAAGGATGAATTAGCTCACCAGCAAGATGTCATCGACGAATTGCGTGAACTAACGGAGGACGAGACTGTAACGCTGCTCTACGGCGCGAAAGACGTAGATCACAATAACGCAGTTATACTCAAAGAAGTCCTCGAAGCAGGTCGATAATACCATCGGATGCGTGATGAAAATGAGGGATCTATCCACAGATCACCTAGCAAACACCGGCCACACAGAACGCCAGGGAGAACGTCCTCAACGGAAACATTTACCTGTCCTGTTTGTACCTGAACGAAAAATTAGGAGCGCATATCGATGACAGCCACGACAGTTTCCCGATGGGCGCGCCGATACGTCATTGTGAGTGCTCTGTTCCTCGTTTTCTGGCAAAGTGCCGCACTCGTTGGCCTCCCACAACAGACAGGGGTTCTGCTTGGCATTTACGGATTCGTCCTTCACATGATTTTCGGGAAGGCATATTCGCTGATCCCATCGTATTTCAATCGGCAGCTAACACCTGATTCTGCACCGATGATACAGTTTCCGCTCACTGTAGTCGGGACGAGTTGTCTCATTGGTGCGTCACTCACGGGTGGACCCAACTGGGTTGAGTCTGTCGGGGCGATTTTATGGGGCGCCGGTGTCGCTGTATTCCTTGGTGCGCTTCTGTGGACGATCCGCGATAACCTAACTGGACGAGAAACTGCAACGGGTCAATCAAATGTGGACCGACGGCCGATTGATCGACTTGCGAACGGTTTCATTCCAGTCGCACTTCTGTACTTGCTTGCCGGATCGTACGAAACCGTCGCGATCTATGGTGGCCTTCCGACACTCTTCGATGGGTATTTCCCTCAAGTAGCACACCTGCTCGCCGCGGGAACAGCGGCACTGCTGATATTTGCCCTTGGATTTCGTCTCCTCCCCCGATTTCTGGTCGCGTCGCCACCTCGGTCACTCGTCACCGTCGTCTTACCAGCTGGCGCGTTTGGACCGGTGTTGCTTGCAAGTTATTTATATGGCGGTCGCTGGTTCCAACTCGGTGCAATCATTGAAACGATCGCAGTCATCGGATATGCGCTGACATATGGCATTCTGTTCATGCGATCTGAACGTCGACGCGTCGGATTTTACGGCGTCCTTGCCGGAGCGGGAAGTGGTGTGCTTGGAGTGTTACTTGGTGTTTCATTTGCGTTTGGCCAGCCGACATCGTCGTTAGTGCGTGCGCACTTTCGCTTGAACGTACTCGGCTTTCTCGGACTCACCATCATTGGTATCGCATATCAATTCTACCCACCCGCTATCGGAACGCTCCGTGGGGCATCTGACCGTACTGCACTCGTTTCGATCGCGACCATTGCTGGTGGCCTACTGTTTCAAGTGATTGGTTTCATCGGACAGATATCGTTCGTAATCCAGGTCGGCAAGCTACTGACGTTCATCGGTGCACTGATGTATGCATATCTGCTCATCGCCGTGTTTCAGACACGCTAAACGATTCACCAGCAGTCGTTCGCTGGTATCGAGGCGACGCGACAAGTATGTTCTCCCTGGTGTTGATTATTTATCCTTGAGGGAGTTTCTTTACCCGCGTCTTTTTGATAGCTGTGGACCTACAGACAAGTATGGCAACGCACTCCCACGATCATGACCACGGTGAAACTAAACCGGTCACCGATCGTACCCACGATACCTCCTGGTCGGCCAATCTTGAGAAACCGCAGTACGCAGATGATCGCTCTCTGCTCGAACGACACGCGATCGAGGCAATCGAACACACGACGAGCGGTCACCATGTGAATCTCGTCACGCACAAAGCGCATGGCCATCCAGAGACATATCTCTACGACGCTCTCAGAGAACGATTCGGCGATTCGGATGTCCACTGGGAGTATATCGAACAATGTGGATGCGGTGGACACGTTGTCTGCGTCCACATCGAATAACAATCCAAACGAGAAGAAGCATTAGACCGCGTGAATCGTCCTAAACCACCCCATTCAAATCCAATGGTACTCATCAAATCGTTACAAGAGCTAGATGGAGAACCGCATGCGAACGCGTTTCCCAGTGAGGAACCGAAGACGATCAGATTGACTCTTTCTGAAGGCGAGCATGTCGAGCCACACAGCCACCCAGACCGTAATATCATTCTCTACCTCATCTCCGGCACCCTCGAACTCCGCCTTGATGGAGAACCACACCAAGTGAGCGAGGGCGACGTGGTTCACTTCGATGGGGCACAGGACATCTCCCCGGTCGCCAAATCGGATAGTACAGCATTGCTTGTTCTTGCTTCAAAGCCCACTTCTTCGGAGAAGGATGTATGAGCTCACAGCAGACACAATCTCGGCCGGAATCCGACTCAGATGACGAAGCCACACCACAGGAGCGACGACTTGAGCGGAAAGGAGAGCGAGCACGTGCCAACAAACGTCAAGCCGAATCCGAAGTCGATTCTCGATCCGACGCCGAGGCAGTCCGTCTCAAGGTTTTCCGGTACGATCCCGATGTCGAGTCCAAACAGAAACCGCGTTTCGATGACTTTACCGTCCCCTACGAACGGGGAATGACCGTCCTTGATGCGCTCATCTATGCGCGAGATCACTTCGACTCGTCGCTCACGTTTCGCCATTCGTGTCGAATGGCCGTCTGTGGGAGTGACGGCTTCTTCGTTAATGGTCAACAGCGATTGGGCTGTCAAACACAGATTTCGGATCTCGACGAGCCGATCCGCGTCGAACCACTTCCCCACCAATCGGTGATCAAGGACCTGGTTGTCGAGATGGACCACTTCTACGAACGGATGGCGGCTGTTGAACCCTACTTCCAACCCGACGACCTCCCCGCTGGTGACCTAGAAGAGCAGCTTCAGTCGCACGAGAACCGCGAGCAAATCAAAATGGCCGCTCGATGCATTCAATGTGGTTGTTGTACGTCGTCGTGCAATCCTGCACAGACCGACAATAAGTACATTGGACCGGCGGCTATCGTCAAGGGGTATCGGTTCTACATGGATGAACGCGAAGGAGCTGAGGCTCAAGAGCGCCGACTAGAACTCCTCGACAAAGAACACGGCGTCTGGCAGTGCCACACGCAGTTTTCCTGTACGACTGTTTGTCCGAAAGACATCCCGATTACCGAAGAGATTCAGGCGATGAAACGCGAGGCCATCAAGCGAAACCTCAAGTTCTGGTGATTGGAGGGGTTGGAACCCAATTTGTGTTTTGCCTGATCGACACCATGACTCGACTCATAGGCTCCAGCATCCGAGACTGGAGCAAGTGACTGTGTTACGGAACCAACTGTTGACCCTCGTCATCATAGACTGTAATCGCGTTCACTGGGCAGACACGAGCAGCCATCTCTGCGTCGAACTCTTCGCCGTCGGGAACGTCTCGCACGTAGAGATTGCTCTCGACTTCGTCACTCCCGACGAGTGTCGCTTTGCCCGCATCACGGTCCTCGATGAACTTCTCCCACTCATGGACACAATTGAAGATTCCCGTACAGGTATCGCGGTCGAATTCGACTTGCATTGTGTGATCCCCGTAGTTAGTCGAATGAGCGCTCCATACGTTCACGCTCTTGTTCAATTTCCCACGCGCGCTGGCGGTTCTCTTCGTCACGGGCTTGCTTGTTTCGGCTCTTTTTGTTGTCCGCCATATCATAGCTAAGTGAACGAAAGGGATAACGCTGTGGCCAACACTCGGAACCTGTTTTCTCTGGTAAACATCCCACCGAACTGAATTCCAAAACTCATACAGCCTCATAG
>NZ_JBAWAC010000056.1:0-17162 GCF_049589095.1 Haladaptatus sp.
GTCCACGTCAGCGAGGATGCCCGCGACGAGGCCGTCCGTGAGTTCATGGACGAAAGCTTCCCGACCGTCTCGAAGTCGGCCACGCTCAACGAAATCAGCAACCTCCTCGACCACTACAAAGCAGTCATGGTGACCGAAGAGGGCGAAACCGTCGGCATCGTCACCGAAGCCGATATCGCGGCTCGACTGTCCTAACGCGAATTGGGGTGTCTTCCGGTCGCAGTCCCTTTTTCGGTCGTGTCGAACGATACCGTTTCTCACCACAGACGTATCTTCGAAGCGGACGTACGGCGAACCATGTGGCCGTGGGAATCCGCGATTTTCGCCTATCTCTGTTATTCCGCGTTCGTTCACGTTCGTCATCACGAACCACCGGGCGGTACCGCGATCGTTGTCGCCGCTGTCGCCTCGGTCGTTCCCGACCTCATCGACAAGCCGTTGAGTTGGCAGTACGGCGTCTTTCAAAACGGGTATGCGTTCGGTCACTCGCTGTTCACCAGCATCCTCGTGATCGCCGCCGCTCACGCGCTCGCGCGGCGAACGACCCGTCCGCGACTGGGACTCGCGTTCGGTATCGGGTTCCTCTCGCACAACGTCGGTGACGCGCTCGAACACATGAACGAGGGAATCCGGTACGGTATCGAACACATGCTCTGGCCTGTAGTCGTGCTCCCACCCGACCACGACGCGGGGTTCACCGGGACGGTCGGGCAACTCCTCGCCGAGTATCGCGCCCACCTCGTCCATCACGACTTCACGTCGTACTTCGTCCTCGTCGGAGCGATTTCGGCGTGCACGTTGCTGCTCTGGGCGTACGACGGCTTTCCAGTCTTGCGCGAGCTAGTCGTGACGGTCCGTCGCGCGGTTCGATAGTTCGAAACTGCCACTTCTCCCATCGCAATTATGCCCCCGCAGGTTCTCGTTCGGGACGAAAAAAAGTATGTCAACGATGAGCACGAGTGATGTCGAGTCCGTGGACGAGGTACAGCACGACGGGGACGTCACGCCACTGGAGTTGTTCTTCGATTTGGTGTTCGTGTTCGCCGTCACGCAAATCACGGGCTTTCTGACGAATCACCTGTCGTGGCCGGGCGTCGTTCGCGGAATCGCCCTACTCGCCGTGGTCTGGTGGGCGTGGGTCGGCTATTCGTGGTTGACGAACGCCATCCCGGCTGAGGAGATCCTCCCCGAGCGGTTGGTCATCCTGTTGGCGATGGCGGCCATGCTCGTCGTCGCGCTGACGATTCCCCGCGCGTTCACCACGGACGCGGTATTCTTCGCCGTCGCGTACTTCGTCGTTCGCGCGTTGCACGTCGTCCTCTACGGACTGACCACGCCGCCGGAGACCCGAGAGGCGATACTCCGCCTCGCACCGGGATTTTTGGGAGCACCCGTCCTGCTCATCGTCTCCGGGTTCGTCGGAACGACGCTACAGGCGGCGCTGTGGACGACCGCAATCGTCGCCGATTATGGAATCGCACGATTTCGGGGCGTCGAAGGGTTTCACGTCCAAGCGAGTCACTTCGTCGAACGCCATCGACTCATCATCATCATCGCGCTCGGCGAATCCATCGTCGCCATCGGCGTCGGCATGGCCGGGTTGGCGATCACCCGGCAACTCCTGCTCGCCGTCCTCTTCGGGTTCGTGCTCATCGCGACGCTGTGGTGGCTCTACTTCGATTACATCACGCTCGCCGCCGAACGGCGGTTCGCCCGGGCATCCGACCGCGAGCGGACGATACTGGCGCGCGATTCCTACAGCTACATCCACCTCATGATGATGGGCGGCATCATCTTTGTCGCGCTCGGCATCGAACAGACGCTGGCACACCTGAACCAACCGCTCTCCGCCATCCCCGCCGTCGCGCTCTGTGGCGGCGGAACGCTCTATCTCTGTGGTCACAACGCGTACCGGTTCCGCGACCACGGCACCATCAGCGTTGCGCGGGCCATCGTGGCAATCGTCGCGGTGCTGTTGATTCCGGTGATGATGGTGGTACCCTCCTTCGTCGGTCTCGGCCTGCTCACCGCGCTGTTCGTCGTCCTCGCCGCCTACGAGACGATTCGCTCGGAGGACCGACGACGGCTTCGTTCACGTTGAACGACGGCTTCGCACGAACTGAGACTCCGACTCCGCGACAGTTTTTTCATCGGTCTCGCTGATGTTTTCGCATGGGCATCGACGTCCGTCCGGCGACGCGGGAGGACACCGACGGAATTCAGCACGTCGCGGAGCAGGCGTGGCATTCGGCACACGCCCCGATAATCGGGACCGAGACGACCGACGAGTTCCTCGAACGCTACTACGACGCCGCGACGTTCCGCTCGTTGGTCGAGGACGACGAATCCCTCCTCGGCGTTGCAGTTGGCGACGGGAAAACGGGGAACGAGAAAACGGAGGCAGACGTCGTCGGGTTCGTCGGCGCAAGTCCAACTGACGGCGATTCCGAGACGTTCGATCTGGGGCGCATCTACGTGCTCCCGGGAAGATGGCGCGAGGGAATCGGCGGCCGACTGCTTTCACACGCCGAGCGGATGGTCGCGGAGCGCGACGGCGAGCGAATCCGACTCGGCGTCATGGCCGAAAACGAGCGCGCCATCGAGTTCTACGAATCGGCGGGCTACCACCGCGACGAGAAGTTCTACGACGAGCGCATCGACACGTCGGGGTACGTGTACGTGAAGGAGTTGTGAGAGTGCAGTGAGCGGCGGAATCAACAGATGGCGTAGGTGATGCCAACCGACCCGTCCTTCTGTATCTGTATATCGACGTTCCCGTAGCACGCGTTCGTCTTGGCCGTCGTACACTGTTTGTACCCCGTGTCGCTCGAACTGGCATCGAGGATCTGGGCACAGACGCGGAACGTCTCTACGTTCGTCGTCTCTGCCTGTTCGAGATTGTACAGCGCGGCCGTGTCCCCCGGTCCGATCTGTCGAGTGGTCGAGAAGACGGTTTCGTCGGCCGCCTTCCGGACCACCCAGACGTGAATCGTCCGCTCTTCGTCGTACCTGTTTTCGAGCCAGATAGAGTGGTCCGAATCGAACGATTGTACCCCTGACCCCATCACACACCCCGAAATAGCGAACATACCGGCGGAACCGAGCAGAGCGCGACGGGTCAGGTTGGGCATGACAAAACCTACACTCAAATTAAATAAATATTCTGGTAATATCCCTTCGAAGACGTAGCAGTTTCACGCCGTGAGAATACGACTTGGCAGCGATTCAGCTGGTTTCGAGTCCTCCCACCTGCAAGTTTTCCCCGCCCGAATCCCCTCAGAACGACCGCATCCGGACGTCAGTTCAGGCTCAGTCCACGAATCTCGACGCTCTCGCCCTCTTCGACGGTGCCGATGATCCGGCCGTCCGTCTCCTCGACCAGCGATTCGGCGTCGTCCTCGGGAAGCGCGATGACGAAACCGGTTCCCATGTTGAAGGTGCGGTGCATCTCCTCGTCGGAGACGTTGCCCTCCTCCTGTACGAAGTCGAAAACCGGCTGGACCGGGAACGGATCGGTGATTTCGTACTCGTGCTCGCCCATCCGCAGGAGGTTCGTCCATCCGCCGCCGGTGACGTGTGCGGCGGCGTGCACGTCACGTTCACGGAGCGCGGGAAGCAGATAGGTGTACAGCCGCGTCGGGGTGAGAAGCTGTTCGCCGACGGTGCCCTCGCCGTCCGGGAATTCGTCGTCGTAGTCGTGATTCTTCGTCGCGGCTTTGCGGGCCAAGGTCAGGCCGTTCGAGTGGATGCCGTCGGATTCGAAGCCGACGACGACGTCGCCGACCTCGGCCTCGCCGGGGAAGATGGCGTCCTTCGGCGCGAGTCCGGCACAGGCACCCGCCAAGTCGAGGCCGGAGATGACCTCGGGCATGACGGCGGTTTCGCCGCCGACGAGGGCGACGCCCGCCTCTTCGGCACCCGCCGCGAGTCCTTTGCCGACCTGTTCGGAGAACTCCTCCGTGGGTTCGTCCACGGCGAGGTAGTCCACGAACGCGACGGGTTCGACGCCGCTGGCCACGAGGTCGTTCGCGTTCATGGCGATGCAGTCGATGCCGACCGTCGAGTAGTCGCCCAGTGCCTCCGCGACGAGCAGTTTCGTCCCGACGCCGTCGGTCGCCAGCGCGAGATACTGGTCGCCGATGTCGAGCAGTCCGGCATAGTCGGTCGTGTTGTCGATGTCCGAAACCGCGCCGACGAGGGCCGCCGTCGCCGCCTCGCTCGCGTCGATGTCTACCCCCGCGTCAGAATAGGTGAGTTCCTCGTCCTCGCTCATGGTGGAACGCGTGTCCCGGGTGAGTAAAGGTTTGCTGTTCGCGGGTTCGAAGACGAGAAAACGTTGCAACTGCTTCGACTGCAACTACTAGGAGTCTGACCCCAAACGTTACTGACCGATTCCACAAGCAACGAATGAGTGAGTTTGGTTCAGTTGTAATTGCAACTACTAGGAAGCGGACCACCTCGAAAGCCCCCGCCACGCTCACGGTCGCTGCACGGAATATTCGTGCTCTCAGCACCACCCGCACGAATCCTGGCCCGTGCAGACGACTACAATAAACGCGAGCTGGCGGCCCCTTTCAATCCACCCACACCACCGCACCACCCACGCCTCCCCAACCGACTGCGCGTTTCTCGCGCGCCGTGCGGTTGGTCGGTACCGGCCAACCCGTCCAACCGAGTGGCGTGCGAGGGGCGACGAGCGTAAGCGAGGAGTCAGCTGGAGAGGACTGTGGGCGGTTGCGGTATTTATGCTGCTCGGTCGTTGTAATCACGACAAAACCAACAACACATCGTAGCGAACGGCCGAAGATTTGCCGAACAAAATTCCGAAAGCGAAATCCCTCGTGTTATCGTGGGATTTCACATCACGAACAAGCCGAACAGCGCCAGCAGCACGCTGGGAACCAGCGCCGCGATGAAGACGACCGTACTCCACCGCTTCACCTGATTTCCGTCCAACGGCCCCCACGGGAGCATGTTGAACCCTGCGAGGATGAAGTTGATCTGTGCGCCGCGGTAGCCGATGCGTGTGACGATGTCCGGCCCGACGAAGATGAGCGGGAAGAAGCACACGCCGAGAACGATGTTCGTCATCGGTCCGGCCAGCGCGATGAGGCCGTTTTCGCGCTCCGTGACCCCGCCGGTGTGGTACACCGCGCCGGGTGCGGCGAACAGGAAGCCTGCGAGCGCGCCGACGATGGCGAACGCCAACATTCGGTAGTCGGCGCGGAACTCGGCCAACTGGCCGAATCGAATCGCCACCACCTTGTGCGCCAACTCGTGGAGCAGGAAGCCGACCCCCGCCGTGAGCAGCGAGACGCCGAACGCTTTCACGAACACCGATGTCGAAAAGGACACGCCGGGACGGAGTAGCGACTGCCCGAAGCTTGGATCGAGAAACAGCGTGAACGCGACGCCGAGCGCGACCCACGCGACCAGCAGGTCGCGGATCTCTATCGTGCTGAACCGAACGCCCCCGCCGGTACTGTTCACACCGCCGCTCACGACATCACACCCCAGATGATGTCGGCACTGTTGTGCGCGCCCTCGACCATCAGCCGCGTGATTTCCGTGACGCCGCCGACCTGCGGCCCGAGGAACGGCAGGACGACGAACGGGAAGAGGAACGTCGCGATCATGCTCCCGATGTTCGTCATCGCCACGATGGCGATGAGTCGGAACAGCGGTACCTCGAGCATCTGGTTCATGATGTCCCCGAGGGGCAACTCCTCGTCGCTCATGATCTCGTTGAGTGTGGCGATGTCGGCGATGTTGACTTGCGTGTATTTCAGCTCCATGTAGCCCGAGAACCAACCGGGCGCGAGCAGCGGGTTGATGCTGGTCAACCACGCGATCGCACCGCCGACGAGTGCGCTGACCCAGTGTGCACCGGCGAGTTTCGCCAGTCCGAAGGCGAAGATGCCGTTGAACAGGAACCACGCCGCGAACACCTCGATGAGGAACGTGTGTCGCACGCCCGCCATCGCCAGCAGGATGAAGAAGGCGAAGAACGCGACAGTGATGAAGTAGCCGAGCAGTTTGAACAGCGAGAATCGATTGCCTTTCTCGGTGCCGACCAGCGACTCCATCGGCGGGAGCGTACTCGGATTGTCCAGATACCCCTGAATCCCGGCACGGTGACCCGCGCCGACGACGGCGATGACGTCGTGACCCGCCTCCCGAAGCGCGACGAGTTTGTGTGCGATGAACGCGTCACGCTCGTCGATGAGGGCTTCCGCGCCACCGGGTGAGAACCGACGGAACTCCTCCATCATCGCCGTGATCACGTCGCCGTCGGTCAGATCCTCGATGTCGAACTCCTCGTCGAGTTCCTCCTCTTCGACGGGGGCGCTTCCGAGGAGGAATCCGCCGAGCATCCCGAGGACCATACCGATACCGACGCCGATGACGAGCGACGTCAGGATTCGGAGCACGACCGCGCCGATTCCGGCGAGTGTGGACGCACCGACGAGACTGATCGCGCCGACGCCCGCCGCCGCGCCGACGACGATTCCGAGCACCAATCCGCCGCCGAGAGCGAGGTCGATACGTCGCGTCATCCCCATGGAGAGCGCGAGACCACCGAGCACCAGTCCGGCGAACGTGCCACCCGCGAGTCCACCGACGAGTTGGAACGCGCCGGTTCCCGCGCCGAAGGTCAGTGCCCCGTTCAACCCGAGAAGTGGCGAGAGGAAGACGCCGAATATCATGGCGAAGAAGACGCCGAAGACGGCACCACCGACGAGGCCGATGGTGAGTGGGTCGGTCACGCCGAGGGCGAGACTGCCCACCATTCGTAGCTTCTCGCGGACGCTCATCCGCGCCCAGAAGCGCTGAATCGTCATCTGAATGTCGCGGTCCACGAGTGCAACGCCGCTACCGTGCCGTTCCGCGGCCTCGATCGCGGCTTTCATGTCCGCGCCGGGTTGGATGTCGAACTCCTCACCCATCCGCGCCTGCACGTAGGACAGCATCCAGTACGCCAAAAACTGAAAGACGGTGTTTCCGTGGAGTAAATCCGATGGATCGAGGTCTTCCGCGACCTCGCCCTGCATCTGCCGGTATCGTCCCTCGTCGAGTTCGACGGCGACTATCTCCGGTTGGTCCTCTTCGATGGCTTCTTCGACTCGTTCGACGCTTTTTTCAGAGACGTGGGCCGTTCCGACTACTCGTATGTTTCCCTCGCCGCCTCCGGATGACGGCGGGCGCTGGTCGGTCATCACTCTCCGTACTCTCTCGCTATTTTTACCAGTATCGATGACAAGGCAATTTTTCTACGCGCTCGGCGGCGAATCGAACTAATCGGCGACGTGGACGAGGACGCGGCCCTGGCTCTCAACCACGACTTCGTACTCCTCGTACATGAACGAGATTTCGCCTGTAACGGACCGATGCTGGCCGTTACCACGGGGACCGAAGACGGATTCGAGGGCGTCGACATCGACGACGTGGTGAAGCGGTGGTAGCTCTTCAGGTGATCGACCACTCACCGACGACATCGTCTCGACGATAGTCTGGACGAGTGTCATTTCGCCACCCCACGAGTACTGGGCCGACGCGACTGGATCGGATGTTCCTTTCAACACGGATTGATTCACTCATGAACATATTATATCGACTCGCATGCGATTATGCGTTCAATAGTTGTGTTTTTAAAAGGGGTCTGATATTGGGATTACTGCTCGACATCTCGTTCGACGACGTTCAACAGTTCGTCGTACTCGTCGGGGAAGTCCGCGAATTCGACTGACTCCCTCACTTGGTCCCAGTCGACGATTCCGACACGATCCAGCAACGGGAGATGAACGTGAACGAGTGCGATGTGTATGTGGTCGGCATCGCCGTCGAGGCGGTCGGCGAGGTCCATCACGGAAAGAGGGTCGTCTTCACGTCGCAGGAGAACGACCGCTTCGTGCCGAGTCGGTTCCGAGAGCACCTTGAAGAGCGTGTCGAGAGAGGAAGGGGACGTCTCGTCCAATCGTACACCGTCGTTTTTCCTCGGCAGGGTATCGATTGTCATACCAGAGACCAACCACCGAACGGCATTGAGTGGGAAGGCTAAACGATTAGTCCCGATCCCCCTCGTCGAAAATCCCCGAGAGTACCTTTCGCTCGGCGAGTCTGAGGTGTTTGTGCAAAGTGGGCGGAGCGATGTCGAACGATGCTGCGAGTTCCTCTCCCGTGCTCCCGCGTGGCCAGTCGTAGTACCCGGCTCGATACGCCGTCGTGAGGACCGTTCGTTGACGGTCGGTGAGTCGATCTTCGAGCGTGTCGCGGAACCGTGCACGCGTTTCCGTCGGCTGTTCGATCGTCTGTCGGGAGATGAGTTCGGAATCCTCGAACACACTGGTCATGGCTTTGACGACTTCGCGGACGTTGCCCGTCTCCGGCATGTCGACGGTAACGCGTGCGACCCCGTCCTCCGCAGTTGCCGATCGGATGATACCGCCGTGGTTCGTCAGCACTGAAAATGCCATCGGCTCGTCGTAGCGTATCTCCAGCAAGCATTCGTCCTCCCGCTCGCTGATCCCTCGAAGATGCGTGACGCCGAACTCTCGACAGAAGTCGAGGACGCGCTCGGGATCGGCCCCCTCTATCGAAACGTACAACAGCATGGCTCCGTCGGGATGCAGTATCGCGTCCTCGAACCGAGCGACACAGTCCAACTCCTCCGAAATAACGGTGAAGAGGTACTCGTCGTCGGAGAACTGGAACGTCAGTTCGATGGTTCGGTCGCCCACAAGCGCCAATCGGGTTTTGACCGCCGAGAGCGCGTAGCCGACCATCTCGCCGAGTTCGTCCAACACGTCACGCTCCGGTCCCTCGAACGCGAACGGACGGTCGGAGTACACGCCGAGGACGCCGTAAACGGTCCGGTCGTGGACCAGCGGAACGAACGCCATCGACCAACGACCGGTGTCCGAAACGGGACCCTCCCAGTCGTGCACTTCCGTCGTGGCGTCTCGTACGACCTGCACCGAGCGCGTTCTGGTCGCTTCCACGGCTTCACCGTCGGAATCAATGAAGTCGGTCTCTCGAAGGTTCTCGGCGTACTCCCCGTCGATACCCGCCCATACTTCGGGCGTGAGGGTTTCGAGTTCGGGGTCGAAACGGGCGATGAGCGCAAACCGATACGGTTCGGCGGCCGCGATGCGGTCACACACGGCTTGTTCGATCCCTTCGACTGTGTCCGCGCGGACGACGGCGCGGTCGATGCTTCGAACGACGGCGTTGATGTGGCGGAGTTGTGTCAGTTCGTCGCGCTGTGCCTTCAGCGCGGCGTCCCGTCGCTTTTTCCACGAGGTGTCGCGGGTGACGCCGACCGTACCGAGGAACTCCCCATCGGACAGCACCACGGAAAAACGGATCTCACACTGGACATCCTCCCCGTTCGCCCCCTGAAGCAACAACTCGGTCGTTCGAACCCCATCCGGGTCGCTCGACAGCAGATCCGCGATTTCGTCTTCGAGGCGTCGCACGTCGGGGTCGTCCACGAGAAGTGAAACGTGTTCGCCGAGCAGTTCCTCGCGGTCGTAACCGGTCGTTTCGGTAATTGCGTCGTTGACCGCGACGAAGCGACCGTCGGGGTCGAGTTGATAGATCCCATCGCCGATCGCTGACACGACTTTTTCGGTCGCCAATAGTTTCGATTCCGGCTTCGTCCGCTCCCCGCTCATTGGGGTACTAGCGGTCGGCGATGTGCATAACTCTGGCGCGCAAAACTGGGACGAACTAAGTACGACGCCCGAGAAGGGGGCGTATGGCAGACACGGCGACGTTGATGGATTCGTACACCGAGATGACCGAACTGCTCCTGCCGAACGATACCAACAACCTCGACCGGGCACTCGGGGGAGCAGTGCTCCACTGGATGGACATCTGTGGCGCGATCTCGGCGATGCGATTCTGCGGGAACCAGTGTGTCACGGCGTCGATGGACCACGTGGATTTCATCTCGCCCATCGACCGCGGCGAGGTCGCCGTCGTGGAGGCGTTCGTCTTCGACACCGGCCGGACGAGCATCGACGTGAAGGTGGACGTGCACGCGGAGGACCCGCGCAAGGGGATCAACCGCGAGACGACGACGTCGTATTTCACCTTCGTCGCGCTGGACGACGACGGCAAGCCGACGCCCGTCCCCGAACTCGAATGTCCCGACGAAAACCAGCAGGCGCTTCGTGACACCGCCCGCGAGGAGCGTATCGAGCAACTCCAAAGACTCGTCGAACGAATCGACTGAGGCGTGGTTTCGGTCGAGCGACGCGATAGGAATGAGGGGCACGGAACGGGCGACTCAGTCGGGGAATCGGGTCCGCCGACGAGCCGAGCCGAACGCACCGACGCGCGAGAGGAGTCCGTCGACGAGTACGACGATGGCCAGCAACGTCCCCATAACGATGGCGAAGAGACCTCCGAAATAGACGCCAGGGCTGGTGAAAACGGCCGAATACAACGCCCACAGGCAGACGAGCAAACAGGGGACGGCTAACAGTGCGAGCACCACGTTGGCGGGCGTGGTGACGTACGTGGCTCGAAGGACGAGCGAAAGCGCGAGCAGTAGCGGAAGCCCCACGAACAACGAGACCGATAGGTTCGGGTCAGAAAGCGGGAGAATCGACGCGACTGCTCGCAAGAACCACCCCAAACCGGGAACGAAGTCGAGCACCCCGGTTACGAGCGCGCCAATCAGTGCGATACCCCCCGCGACAGCGTACGGGCCGTATCCGATAGCCCGACGTCCGTTCATCTGTCAATCATTATTACTCAACACACTTATTCTTACCCACGAGTGTGACGCTCACGAATCCGAAAAAACGGCGGATAGTCTACTTGCTGGTGGTCGTGGTCGTAGTGGTCGTGGTGGTCGTGTTCTCCGCCATCGTCGTCGTTTGCGAGGTGGTCGTTGAGGCGGTCGTCGTGTTCGTAGGCGGTGTCGTAGTCGTCGTGTTCATCGACGTGGTTTTCGGCGTGGTCGTCATCGTGCCTGTCGAACTCGTCGTTCGTGGCGTCGTGGATGTGGCTGTTGTGGCTGTTGTGGTCGTCGTCGCTGTAGCCGTCGTCGGCGCGGTCGTCACGTTCCCCGCTGCCGTAAAGTCGGTGACGAGGATGAGGTCGAACAGCCTGTCCGGCGTCCCCTGCGGGACGAGGTCGTGGTCGACGTATCCCGCCGCGAACGCGGAGTAGGCGGTACTCTCGTTCAGCGTGACGTTGAACGTCTTGAGCACCGTTCCGTCGTCGTTCGCGGTCGCGGGACGGACCTCCAGCGTGTAGTCACCTGCCGGGACTTCCTTGTACGCCGTCGCGTTGCGGAACGACACGTTGTCGAACAACGTGGTATTGGTTTCTTTGACGGTCACGTCCACCGGTCCCGCTCCGATGGCTTCGTGGACGAGCCGGACGGAGGCGTTCCCCTGTCCGGGCGCGGTGAAGTTGTCCTCGTACACGACCGGCTCGAACGCGTTATCACCGCTCCCTGCGAGCAATCCGGTCGCCGCGACGGTGTAGTTTGTGCCCGCGTCGAACGTCACGTTGTCCGAGGAAACGACGGTGCTCGGGTCGCCCGCGGCGGTGATCGTCACGTTGTGTTCGCCCGCCGGGAGGCTCGTGTAGTCCGAGACGTTCCCGTAGGACAGATCGGAGACGGCCGTCTCGTTGTCCACGAGGACATCGACCGGCGGCGCGTCCGGCGACATGTGCGCGACGCGAACCTGTGCGTTCCCCGTTCCGTTCGCCGTCGTCCGACTCGTGGTCTGGTTCGCGGCAGTCGTCATCGCCTCGTTCGCCGTTGAGGACGTCGCTGCCGCCGTGGTCGTTCCGCCCATCGCGGTCGTCGTATTGGTTGTTGTTGCGTACGTCGTTCCATTCCCCATCGTCGTTTGACTCGTCGTCGTACCGCCGCCGCTGGCCATCGCCCCGATACCGGCGAACCCGGCACTGACGGCGAGTAGCGCTGCGACGAGTGTGACTCCGAGTGTGCGTGTCGTGTCCCTCATTCCGGATCGTTCGTCGGCCAGAACGTGGATAAATCTCCCAGACCGTCCACGCGTGTAACGGCTGTTTTCGGGGACGTAACTTCGATTTCCGGCGATTCGTCGCGGTCGTAATCCAGACCTACCGTGCCGTCCCTGAAGGAACGCTTATCCGAGCACCCGTTCTATCCGGATTCATGGGACTCGACGTACCTGCCCCTGATCCGCCGACTCTTCAGGCCGATACGGACGTTCAGGAGTACGATGACGTGTCGGTCGCGGGCGAGCGAGACTACCACCGCGACGAACTGGAAGACTTCCTCCGCGAGGGTGCGTGGGAGGAATCGTTCGACCAGTGGGCCGAACACACCGACCTGGAGGAACGCGAGTTCGAAACCGCGCTGGAGTTGGACCTCTTTTCGGAGTTCGACTTCTTCTGGGACGACTTCGCGAACCGCGTTGGCTACCACGCGCCGGGCATTCCCGAGGACTGGAAGGTCAGGGACATCCACCCCGACATCGATTCGTGGAACGCCGTCTCGTCGATCAACGCATCACTGACCGAACTCGGACAGGTCGTCTGTGACGTCCTCGCGGAGAACTACGTGGACTGGGAAGCGGAGTTCGAAGCGCCCGACGACTTGCCGGATTTCTAATTCCTGAATATCACGCCGTTGATGTCGCCCGCGAGGACGACCTCGTCGTCCTCGTTCACACAGGCGAACGAGACGACCATCTCGTGACGCTCCGGACTCGAAACGATATCTTCGACCGTCGTCTCGCAGGTGATTTCCTCGCCGACGTACACCGGCCGTCGAAACTGGAACGTCATCTCCCGCGCGATGAAGTCCATGTCGCCGCCGATTTTCGTGGGTAGCGTCGCCGTCAGCAGGCCGTGGACCATCGGCGTCTCCCCTTCGACGTGATGTTGTCCCCGGTCGCCCGAGAGGTCGGCGAACGCGGCGACCTCTTCGTTCGTGAACGTCCGCAAGAAAGACCTCGTCTCGCCCTCCGTCGGCGTCGTTGTCATGCCTCGATGTTCTCACGAACCAACCTAACGTTTTCTGGGGGCACGACCGGTCGGTAGTCGCGGCGACCGCAGACGTGTTCGTTTTATGGTATCGCGGTTACACGGTCCGAACATGGTGTCGCCGTTCGCTGGGTGGCCGATGCAACTCGGCCTGTTGCTCGGCCTGTTGGTTTCCATGGTCGTCGTCTGGGGATTGGACCGTCCGCGCGGACGGTGGGGGAGGACGCTCCGGAAACGGTTTCTCTTCGGAATTCCGTGGGGGACGGTCGTCTGCGTTTCGGGGGTCATCGCGGTGTATCTGTTCGTACAGGACGGCTGGAACCACTGGTACAATCCCGTAACCGTCGCGTTCGCGTCGTGGTCGTATCTCTACCCGCTCGGCATGCTGACGGGACCGTTCTCGCACGTCGGACCGAGCCACTTGCTCGGTAACATGACGAGCACGCTGGCCGTCGCACCGCTGGCCGAGTACTACTTCGGCCACTATCCGCCGAACGACGGCGAAACGTCGTTCTCCTCGTGGCGGACGAACCCGTGGGTCCGGGCGTTCGTCCTGTTCCCGCTCGGCGTCGTCACCATCGGACTCCTCACCAGCATCTTCTCGTGGGGTCCCGTCATCGGCTTCTCCGGCGTTTTCTTCGCGTTCGTCGGGTTCGCGCTGGTTCGCTATCCGCTCGGAACGGTCATCGCACTCTCGGTACAGACCGTCGTTTCGACCCTCTACTCCGCGTTTCACGACCCGCAAACGATCGCACACGCGACGACGAGTTTCTCCCGACCGTGGTGGTACGGCATCGCCATCCAGGGTCACACGATGGGTTTCTTCCTCGGCGCGGTCGCGGGCGTCTATCTCCTCCGGTCGCGCGGCGTTCGACCGAGCGCGCTTCGGGTGTGGGCGGGTGGGTTCGTCGTCCTGGTCTCGTCGTCGCTGTGGGCGCTCTGGTGGTATCGCGGCATGGAGACGTTCGTCCTCTTTCGCGCGCTGGGCGTCCTGTTCGTCCTCACGCTGGCGACGCTGCTCGCCGTCGCGGTCCGCACGACGGACCAACGGACGTTCTCGCCGAGCGCGCGACAGGTCGGAACGGTACTGCTGTTGATACCGATCATCATCATGGCCGGTGTCGCCGCCCCGTTGAACCTCACGACGGTCCATCGGAACAGGGCGGACGCCCTCGATACGGGTGTGACGGTCGGGGATTACACCGTGACGTACGCCGAGAACGTGCCGAACCGCAAGGTGTCCGTCATCGACGTATCGGTCGGCGGCGAGACGACCGACGTGAACACCAGCGGCGTCATCGTCATCAACCCGGATCGGGAGATATGGTCCCGTGAGGTGTCGAAGGGGCAACTCGCGTACGCTGGCGGAGCAACGGTCAGGGTCGGCGGCGTCGGGTGGGCGAAAACGGTGAAGGTGCGACGCACCGGGTGGACCGTCACCGGTGGCAGTGCAGCGTATCAGGTGTGGATTCGGTCGCCAAAGGGGCGATGGAAGCACGTCTTCTCGTCCGACTCGGTGACGGCGAGTCCCGTCCTCGCCGGGAACAACGTGTCGATCGTCCCACGAAAGGGACGGTTCGTCCTGCGATTGTCGAAGAACAACTCCACCGTCGGCACAGCGCCGATACCGGGGAAAAACTCGACGGTGACCATCGACGGTATCAGGTTCACCCGGAAGAAGAACAACCATATCATCGCCGCCGTCAACGATACGCGTATCGAAGTCACCAAAAAGGAACAGTACGGCGGCTAACGCCACTCGATTCTGAAAACCTCGGCGTCGAGAACCGTCCGCTCCCGGCGCTGGAACTCGAACTGTCTTGAGAGCGGCAGTTCCGCACGAAACGCGTGTGTCACTTCGGCGTCGGCGTCGTCGGCGAAGGATTCGACGAACCCCACACTTCCCTCGTTGTGAATCGAGTAGGACACGTCCGCGATGTCAGCGGTCGCTTCGAGAAATGCCCGGTCGGCGTGTTCGTTGCCTTCCTGTGCCCCGAACGGCGGGTTCATCAGGACGGTGACGGGGGAGTTGGACTCGACTGTGCAGAGCGGTACACGGGTCGCATCGCCCAGTAGCCAGTCGATAGATGCGGACGGTTCGACCCGACGCTCGTTCTCCTGCGCTTGTGCCAACGCGGCCGAATCACAGTCGACCCCGACGACGCGCGCTGGCGAACGAGTCGCCGCACCGATGGCGAGCATTCCGGTTCCGGTTCCGAGGTCGAGGACGATTTTCCCCGCGATATCGTGGTGAACGTCCGCGAGGTGGACGAGGTGGGCCGCGAGGTCCGCGGGTGTCGGGTACTGCTCCAACTCGACGCGTGGCTGGTCGAACGTGGAGACGGCAGAAAGACGTCGTTCCAGCGCGCGTTTTCCCATGATCGGGTGGACGCGGCGGGACGACGTAAGAGACAGGTTTTAGATCGGATCAGGCGTTCAGCGTCAGCGGGCCGTCCAGTTCGAGCGTGACGCCTTCACGGCGGGCACGCTCCTTCAGCGCGGCGAGGGACGGGCGGACTTTCGACTCGTCTTCGACGGTATCGAATTCGACTGTGACGATACCCGCACCGATGAACGCGGCGGTTCGGATGTACTCCCGAATCCGGTCCGCCTCGTCCTGTGTGGCGAACGAGCAGTTGACGTCGAAGCAGGCTTGCACCGTCACTCCGGCCGGAACGAAATCGTTCGCGGCGAGTTCCGTCTGCAGGTCGCGCAGGTCGTCGCGCGAGGCCGGTAGCGCGGCCGCATCGAGGGTCACTGGGGTCTTGTCGGTGGGTCGGCAGCCTTCGATCGCGGTTTCGATCGTGGATGGACGAGTTACGCTCATGGTTACCACACAATACCTACTGGGAATACAAAAAGGTTTGTGTATGTCTAGTAGTAATCTTGGTTGGTCAAACGGGCGTTCGCCGCGTCACACTCGACGTGAACCGGACGGCGATTTCCGTGTCGGCGTCGCGGGTCATCGAGTACGAGGGACGAACGTATCGAATCGAACGTAAGGACGCGTGAGACCGCTCCGATGGATGTATTCGATCCCCGAACAGAAACCATAATGAATCTTGCAACAGATTTAATATCTGGAATGGGTTCTATGAATTCATGTCACACGACACCGACAGAAACGCAGAGGCGACCGAAACGACCGAAGTAACCCGTCGGACCATGCTGAAAGGGACGGCCGCGGCGGCGGTCGGACTGGTCGGCGTCACCGGAACCGCCGCCGGGTTCGAAGGCGACGACGGGGACATCACCGGACCCGCGGATTTCCCCCGCGCGACGACGCGGGGTCATTTCGACATCAACTGGCTGTACGAGGAGGAGTTGACCGGCGGGCACACGAAGTGGGATTACAGCACCGTCGGGGACATACCGGGCTACGGGAGCGCGAACCCGGAGGAAGTCATCATCTCGGTTCACGGGTGGTTGGTCGCTCCGGACGAGGCACCCGACCACTTCGAGACGGTCAAAACCTCCCTTCGGAACAACGGCTACACCCATCCAGTCATCGGGTTCAGTTACGACTCGGACACGCGCATCGACCAGTGGTGGCCCGCGACGGACATCGCGGAGCGAAACGGCGCGAAACTCGCCAACTTCATCAGCGACTACCGCGCCCGAACCGGCGCTCGCGTCCGCCTCATCGGCCACTCGCTCGGCGGGCGGGTCGTCCCATCGACCATCGGGGCGCTCGACTCGCTCGGCTACAGCGACTACGTCGAATCGGCGACCCTGCTCGGCGGTGCCGCCGACAACGAATCTGTCGCCGTCGATGGTGAGTACGGTCCCGCCATCGCCAACGTCGTCGGCGAGTTCGACAACTTCTGGAAATCCGACGATCAAGTTCTCACGTGGGCGTACTCGACCGCCGAGTTCGATTCCGCCGTCGGAGAATCGGGATGTGAAGGGACGCCGCCGGGGAACTACGAGGACCACAACGTCGATTACGTCCCCGACCACTTCTCGTATCACGAACCCGGCGACGGGTGTATGGCGGAAGTTGTTGGGGAGTTTTCGTGAGTGAAACGAGCGAAAGCACGGAAGACACAAAGCGTCTTCCGGAGTTTCGATGAGCGAAGCGAATCGAAGCCAGAGGGAGCTTTGCTCCCTCGCAGTTCTCGTGAGCCGTTAGGCGAACGAGAGCACGTCAGAGCAAAGCTCTGACG
>NZ_JBAWAC010000057.1:0-6612 GCF_049589095.1 Haladaptatus sp.
GGGATACACCGTCCACGAAGGCGACGGTACCGACACGGACGTCCTCAGGGCCGCCGGGGCGGACAACGCGAAAATCGTCGTCGCCGCGACCGGTGACGACGACGCGAACCTCCTCGTCGCGCAACTCGCCGAGTCGAAGTTCGACGTGGAGACCATCATCGCCCGGGCGAACAACCCGGACAACGTGGATGCCTTCGAGGACCTCGGGGTCCGGACGATTTCCTCGTCGCTCGCCACCGCGTGGGCCATCGACAACGTCATCGAACGCCCGGCGCTCTCGAACTGGATGACGGAACTCGGACGGAGCGGCGACGTGCAGGAGATCGAAATCACCGCCGAAAGTCTGGTCGGCAGAACCATCGACGAGTTGGACGCCGAACTGCCGAACGGGGTCCTCATCGCGCTCGTCGGACGGGACGGCGAAACGCAGGTCCCGAACAAGGGGTTCACGCTCCAGAAAGGGGACCACGTCACGTTCCTCGGGCGGAAGGAGTCCGTCAGGGAGACCATCTCCATGTGTCAGTCCTAACTCCGTCGTCGAGCGAATTCGAGGTTGACGGCCGAGAGGACGGTGAACGCGCCGAGAAGCAAGCCGACGTAGACGAGGACGTTCACGAGGGTGAACGGATACATTCCGAAGAAATTGCAGAGGATGGTGAATCCCCCGAGAACGGCGAGTGCGAGGTAGTATCGACTCCAGTTTCGGTTCCTCGACGGCGGGTGGACGAACTTGTCGAGTTCGGTCGCGGTGTCGCTGAGTTGTACCTGCCCGCGCTGTCTGTCGTAGACGATGATGCCCGCATCGGCCATCTTCGGCAGGTGTGTCTGGTACAACGACGTGTAAACGGATTTTCGTTCCTTCGAGGAGACGAGTTCGACGCTGGTATCCTGTTCCCACGCGGCGACCGCCTCGGCGAGTTCGCCGATGGAGACCTGTTCCGATTTCGACCGGAGGTAAGAGAGGGCATACCGACGCCGTGGGTTCGTGAGGATTTCGAACGCGGTGTCGCGCGAAATCGGCTCCGATCCCGCCGATGGCTCGATACTCATCGTCGAACGTTGCCAGTCCCCCGCCCTGCCCTGTGCACGATACACCTTGGGTAGCTGAGCGCAAAAAGATATTCGTCTGATTACAACTCCTCGTCGGAGAAACAAGCCCGGTCCGAATTCGACATCGGTCACAAGGCGGACGGCACAGAGCGTGAGTGGTCGGGCGACGGGAAAACGGAACCCGAAGTCGTCACCGTCACCGCCGAGGGCGCTATCCCCGAGACGATTCGACCTTCACGACCGCGACGTCCCGATTTCGAAAGACGACGCTCGTTCCGGTCGATCCGTTTAGCCTCCCCAACATTCCCCGCCACTGTGCCGTCGTCAGCGTCTCACGGGCGATCCAACTCCGTGAACCCTCCCGCGTGAGGTAGACGTAATCTGGCGATACGTCGTCCCGGGCGAGCAGTTTCCGGAGACATCTCGCTGACGCACAGGTCGAACTTTCACGGTAGAGGGCGATCTGGCGTTCGCGCCGGTCGGGCGGGAGCCACTCGGCCCCCCACGGCGAGGCGACGACGGTTCGCTCCGCGAACACCGGGAACCACTCGGCCGCGTCCCCGGCGACGAGCACCGTCGCGTCGGCGGGCGTCCGTTCCCGCATCCACCGCATCGCCGTCATGTCGTCGCCGTCGATGTACGACGGCATGGGATCCTGCTGCAATCGATCCAGTGGACGCGCCGGAATGGGCCCGTAGTTGCTGGCGTACAGCCCGCCCGTCGCCACGCCGTAGGCAGAGAGCAACAGGAGGAGCACGAGCGAAACGCGCGCCAATCGCCCGCCATCGGCCGAGACACGGCCGCGGTCGGTTTCCGACTGCGACGCCGCGACGGTCGATAGCCAGTCGAAAACAATCCCGGAAACGACGAACGCGCCGACGAGCATGAGAAACCGCGGCTTCGGGAACATCACCACCGTCGCGGCGAACCAGAACGGGAGGAAGTAGCGCTTCCGTAGCGTGAGCGCGACGACGCCAACGAGCGTGAGGACGTGCCAGACGGGCAGAAATCGCGTGCGGCGGCCGTAGAGGAACTTCGACGGGAACCAGAACAACCCCTGTCCGATGCCGAGGCGCGAGCCAGCGGTTCGGGTGAAGAGGCCGACGCCGTGGACGGAGATGACTCCCCACCACCACGGCAACGCGAGGAGCAGGCCACCGGCCGCAACGAGCGCGCCGCGAGCGAGTCCGGCGAGCGAGCGGTCGAAGACGAGGAAGAAGACGAGATAGCTCGTGGCGAAGAACACGGGATAGGAGGGGTGCGTGAGACAGGTCAGGCCGAACAGGACCGCTCCCGCGCCCGCCCAACGGAGTCGTTTCTCCCGGAACAGGCGAATCCCGACGTACAGCCCCGTCACGGTGAACAGGAACGCCGGGGCGCGGACGATGCCGCCCGCCGAGAGGTGCCATTTGAACACGGCGGGGCTGACGGCGACGACGAGCGCCGCGAGACCCGCGCGCCGATTTCGATCCGGGGTTCCGGCGAACACCTCGCGGCCGAGGAAGTAGACCGGAACGACGGTCAAGACGGTGACGAGACCGGGAAGATAGCGGGTCAACGTCAGCGGACCGACGCCGAACCCGTCGCGGATGAATGCGACTAGGTAGAAGGCCAGCGGCGGGTAGCCGAACGGAATTCCGTTCGGCGTGTAGTGCGGGACCCGTGCCGGGAGGCGGTAGCCGTGAGCGCGAATCGCGTCGGCCATCGCGAGATACAGGCCGCCGCCCTCGGCGGGGTACGGATGGGTCAGCAGGTACGCCGCGAAAACGATGACACTGGCGAGGAGGGGCGGGACTAGCCACACGAGCGTGGCCGTGGAGGGGCGGCTTCGAGACACATTCCGCAACTCGACCTGCTCCGTAATTATTCTGTCCCGGAATCCAGTGAAAGAAGAGTGAAAAATTCAGTGTGCGATGAGTTTACTCACGCTTCAGCGTAATCGCCGCACCCTGTCCGAAACCGACACAGAGCGTGGCGAGTCCCTTCTTCGCGTCGCGTTTCTCCATCTCGTGGACGAGCGTCACGGGGAGGCGCGCGCCGGAGGCACCGAGCGGGTGGCCGATGGCGATTGCGCCGCCGTTGACGTTGAACTTGTCGTCCGGGACGCCGAGTTCGCGTTGGCTGTAGAGCGTCTGACTGGCGAAGGCCTCGTTCAGTTCCACGAGGTCGAACTCGTCGATGCTCTCGCCCGTCCGTTCGAGCAGGCCCTTCGTGGCCGGGACGGGGCCGATTCCCATCACGGTCGGGTCCACGCCCGCGACGTTGTTGTCGCCGACGGTAGCCATGATTTCGAGATCGTGTTCGTCCGCGAACGCCTTGCTGGTGACGAGAAGGGCGGACGCCCCGTCGGAGATCTGGGAGGCGTTGCCCGGCGTCACGGTGCCGTCGGCCTTGAACACGCTCGGGAGGCCCTGCAGGGCTTCCATGCTGGTGCCGCGTCGGATCCCTTCGTCCTCCTCGACCAGTCCGTCCTCTGTTTCGATGGGGACGATTTCGTCGTCGAAGCGGCCGGAGTCGGTCGCTTCGGCGGCGCGCTGCTGGCTTCGGAGCGCGTACTCGTCCTGTTCCTCGCGGGACACCTCGTACACCTCGGCGACCTTCTCGCCGGTCATTCCCATCTGAAGCGTGGGAAGGTTGTACTTCTCGGCCATCTCCGGGTGGATGCCCCGCCCCTCGTACCCGCCGCTCATGGGCACGCGGGACATGTTCTCGACGCCACCGGCGATGATGGCTTGGCGCTGGCCCGCCCGAATCGCGTCGCTCGCGCTGATGAGCGCCTGCATGGAGGACGCACACCATCGGTTGATGCTCGTCGCCGGGACGCCCTCGCCGAGGTCCGAGAGGAGCGCGATGACGCGGGCGACGTTGTTGTCCTGTTCGCCGCGTTGCTGGGCGACGCCCCACATGAGGTCGTCGATGTCGTCTCCGGTCAACCCCGTCTCGGAGAGGATTGCGTTGACGAGCGGGGTCGAGAGGTCTTCGCTTCGAACGTCGGCGAAGACGCCACCTTCCTTGCCCTGTGGCGTTCGAATCGCCTTCACGATGACTGGTGTGGTATCGCTATCCATGGTTGACGATTCTCGCTCTACGTCCTTAAGTGGGGGTAGAACGCGAAGTAAATGAAGAACGGTTTAAAAGTTTATTGACAACCGATGGGGCTTCAGAAACTATTTGTCCGGACCCATACCATATCGTCGGTAACTTCCGACGATGCAAGGTTCCGACACCGCCCAGAAACGTACTCGCCCGCTCACGTCGAGCGACGAATCGAGCCTCCTCCACCGATTGACCGAGCCGGTTCCGCTCGTCGTCCTCATCACCGTCGTCGGACTCGCCCTCCGCCTCGTAAGCCTCGGCGCGCGTGTCGCCCATCAGGACGAAGCGAGGGTTGCATACTGGATTTACACGTACTCGCAGAACGGCGTCTGGTACTATCGACACATCATCCACGGCCCGTTCCTGATGCAGGTGAACTCCATCGTGTTCTCGCTGTTCGGCGCGAACGACTTCACCATGCGGTTCATCGTCGCTCTCTTGGGTGGACTGCTCCCGCTCGCCGCGCTCCTCTTCCGGGAGCGACTCAAGCCCTCCGAAACGGTCGCACTCGCCTTCCTCTTCGCTGCGAACCCCGTTCTGCTCTACTACTCGCGGTTCATGCGAAACGACGTGATCCTCGGGGTTGCGATGGTGTTCGCGCTCGGATTCCTCGTCCGCTACTTCGACACCCGCCGCCTGTCGTACTTCTTCGCGGCCGTGGCCTGCTTCGCACTCGGCTTCACGATGAAGGAAAACGCCCTGCTGTATGTGGCCTGTTGGGTCGGCGCGGGCGTCCTGCTGTACGACCACCGACTCATGCTCAAGCGCGTCGGCAACGAGGGAATCGGAGCGGCCGTTCCGCGACGCTATCGAATCGGCGCGGTTCGACTGATGGAAAGGGACCGGTCGGTCATGAATTCGGTTCTCAAGGCGCTCGGGGTCGGCCTCGCCGCTATCATCGAGTTTCTGATCATCTTCATCTACTTCTACGCGCCGCGTTCACAGAGCCAACCCGGTCCCGGCCTCTGGAAGTCTTTCTCGCACCCGGAGATGATTCCGAAGGTGCTCGTCGCCGCGACGGTGACGGTCGGAAACAACTTCATCGGGTGGCAGGGACACGCCGACCACGCCTATCTCCCCTACCTCGAACACCTCCTCACGACGCTGAAAGTCGGCGCGTTGGCGCTCTGTATTCTCGCTGTCGTGGGGTTCGTCCTCGACCGCTATTCGGGTGACCGCCCCCGTGACGTCGTCGCGTTTGGCTTCTACTGGGGCGTCGCCAGCATTCTCGGCTACCCGCTCGTGATGGACATCAAAGCCGGATGGGCAGCCATTCACGCCATCATCCCGCTCGCGTTCCCGGCGGCCGTCGGCCTCGCGCTGGTCTTCCGGTGGGGATGGGAGGCGTACGAGGACCACGACGACGTGAGCCTCGCGGCCGCCGCCGTCCTGCTGTTGCTCGTCGTCGCTTCCGCCGGAACGACGGCTTACAGCACGACCTACCAGCATCCACAGGACCCCGATAATCAGTTCGTCCAGTACGCACAGTCCTCCTCGACGCACTCGAAGCCACTCCTTCACACCCTCGAACGCATCTCACGCGAAAACGAGGGAACGGACGTGCTGTTCTACGGGAACAAGTTCTACTCGTCGAACGAGGCCGCGGACGACGTGTATCCCGTCGAGAGCGGTGAAGGCGGCGAAGGGTGGTTCGCCCGTCTCCCGCTCAACTGGTACCTCGAATCCGCCGACGCGCAGATGGCCAGCACGCAGAACGCCAGCAACTTGCGAGGGGACAAACCGCCCATCGTCATCGCACCGGCCAACGTCTCGACCTGTTCCAGCGAGGACAGCACCGCGGAGGACATCGAGAGCTACATGTCCGGCTACACGCGCTACGAGTTCCAGCGGTTCAGTTACAACAGTGGTTGCCACATCAGCACGACGGTCATCTACGTGCAGAACAGCTCCCTGTCGTCGTAACGCCACCGCGCGAGTGCGTAAGTCGACCCTTTACTTTCGGCTCACGAAACGCGTGGCGAGCGGGACGTCTCCGACGCCCTTAAGATTCTGCCGTGATTACCCACGGGAGAATGAACAGTGGGGCGCTGGACGTAATCGAATTCTTGCTCACTGCGCGGATCTACAGCGAGAATAGAGATCTGGACGAAAACGACCTGCCACCGGCGATTCGGCAGGTGTTCTGGCACGATGGAACGATAGAGCGGCCGCTTCGGACGACCATCGAGACGGCGCGCGAAGCGACCGGTCTCGATCAACCGTGGGAAGCGATTTCCGAACTGATGTTTACCGACCGGGATACCTTCTCGGGCGGGCTCGAACTCACTCAACAGGAGATGGCCGAAGAGTGGCTCGTTGACCGCGACGAGGAGCGAGTCGAGCGCAATCCGGCGCTCGCCTACGCTCTCGAAGACCGGGATGGCGTGGACGTTACCTACGACGAGGTGCGCGAGGCGAACCGTCCCGTGCAGTCCGACCGGGCGTGGATAGACAGCCTCCTCGAAG
>NZ_JBAWAC010000058.1:0-5806 GCF_049589095.1 Haladaptatus sp.
CTCCTCCAGAGGAGTTCTACTCCGAAGAACGCTGGCAGAACTGGTTGGACAGAATCAAGGACGAAGAAATCGACCCGGAGGACGAGGATTCCGCACGGCTCCTGCTTAACCTGCAGGACGACGTGGCAATCGCCGTCGCCAAAATCGTCACCGCGTACGATGACGAGGACATCGACGAGGAGACGGCTCTCTCGGAACTCACCGACATCCGAGAGACCGTCCTCGGCGAAGTCGAATTCGAGGACGAGGAGAAAGCGATGCTCATCGACGGCGTCCAGACGAGCCTGCTCTGCGTGTTTTACGCGTCGGAGGAGTACGTCGCACAGGGCCCCGCCGAGGACGCGCCCGTCGAGGACTACATCATCGAAGCCGAGAAGGCCGAAGAAGCGGAGGATTTGGACTCCGCGCTCGGTCTCGTCGCGGCGGGTGGCACGCGCATCTTCGCGGGTGACGAACTCGACATATCAATCATGGAGGAGATGGAGTACGGTCTCGTTACGGAGTGGGTAAACGGCCTCGACAGCCTTCAGAGCGCGATGAGCGACCCGGAGCTCGTCGAAGAAGACGACGAGTAATCGAGTAACAGGTTTTTTATCCTTTTCACGTATCTGTCTCACGCATGACGTTCCGGTCGGACGACCGTGGCGTGACCGTGCAGGTCGGTGCGATTCTCCTGTTCGCCATGCTGGTCGTCGCCATGTCGCTGTATCAGGCGACTGTCATCCCGAGTCAAAACACGAAGGTCGAATTTCGTCACGACGAGCGGGTGCAGAGCCAGATGCAGGACGTGCGCAACGCGATTCTTCGTACGGCCGCGACCGGATCAGGCCAACCGACGTCGGTCACGCTCGGCACGCAGTATCCCGGACACGTCCTCTTCGTCAACCCACCACCCGCCTCGGGGACGCTCAGAACGCGGGAATCGGGAACGGTCGACATCGAGAACCTGAAGGCGACCGACCCGGAGACGGCCGACTATTTCGACGCCAGCGAACACTCGTTTTCGACCCGGTCACTCGTCTACGTGCCGGACTACAACCAGTACGGCAACGCGCCCGACACGGTGTACGAAAGCTCCGTCGTCTACAACCGTGGACGTGACGGCAACGCCACCCTGACCGGCCAGCAACTCGTCCAGGGTAAGCGGATCACGCTTGTCACGCTGGATGGGAACCTCTCCCGAGCCCAGTCGGGGACGGTCAGCCTCGACCCACAGGCGCTGAGTCCCTCGACCGTCACACGCAGTATTTCGGTGCAGTCGAACGGGAGCGACCCGGTGATCCGCGTGCCGACGGCCCTCTCCGAGGAGAAGTGGAACCGATTGCTCGCGGAACAGAAAGCGAACGGCTACGTCGAGAGCGTGAGCGTCGAGGACGGTATCCTCGAACTCACGCTCCGTGGAGACGAGGACGGGACCCCCGTCACCTACGACCTTCGAATGGCGAAGGTCGGCGTCGGATCGGGTACGAAAGCCACGAGCGAGGAGTACATCACGAACGTCAGCGGCGGCGGGAACGTGGTCTCTGGGGGGACGACAACGCTCGTCGCGGAGGTGCGCGACAGGTACAACAATCCCGTGAGCGGCGTCGTCGTGAACGCGAGCGGCGGGACGGTGGCGGGAAGCCATCGGACGGACGATCAGGGACGGGTTCGGTTCGAATACGATGCGACTGCGCCGGGTGACGAAACGGTGACGCTCTCCATCGACGACGATAGCGCGGCACGCGAGCGCGTCGAATTCCCCATCCACGCGGTTGCAGGCGGCACTGGTGGCGGGAGCGGCGGTGGAAGCTACAACGTCGAGTGGGTCGCGTCGAACGGACTCGACTGTACCCCCTCGCTCGACGAGTGTACCCTCGACAGGAGCGAGCGTTCGTCCGTCACGCTGACGGCGAACGTTACCTACGACGACCAACCCGTCACGGGGACGAACGTCGATTTCGGTCTCAACCGAACGGGGATCCTGAGCACGTCCCCGACGAGCGCGACGACGGATTCGAACGGGGAAGTGCGGACGACCGTCGAGGCGAGTTCGACGGGCGACGTGAGACTGCTCGCCGCGAGCGGCGGGGACGCCGACCCGGTCGTCGTTCACGTCGTTCGAACGGACGGGATACCCGGTCGGTTCGTGTACGGGAACGACGCCATCGCAGTCGATGGGCCGGACGATGGCGACACGAAGGGCGGAGTCGAGTTCAGCCTTCGGAACGGGTTCGCTCAATCCGCCACGATCACGAACGTCGAGATCGATCCCGCCGACACCGGTATCGACGTCATCGCCGACCGGTCCGGTGACGACGGTTCGGTCGGGCACAGCGAAGTCGTCGAAACGGACCACGACTCGGGGTACGTGGATTTCAGCGACCTCTATTTCCCGACCGCCCGGGACGGAACCTACCTCAGGAACTCCTACGACCTCGATGACGATGGTCGCGTACACGGCCACAATCCCGTCGTGTCGAGTGACGGGACGGCGACGTTCTCGCTGTACGAACTCTTCCGGGGGAGCTACCGGAACGAATATCGGAACGTGGACATGGTCGGGAAACAGGTGACCGTCACCGTCGATTATCGCTTGGAGAACGGAACGACCGGCGAAAAGCGGGTCACGTTCGTTCCGAGCGGGAACAACGGTGGCGATGGAAACGGCGACGACGACGCGCGAACGCCACGGATCGGAATGCGAGTGGACGACCTTTCACACGTGGATCAGGACAGGGTGCGGTTCACCACGTCCTACGACGTCACGAGGACTAATTCGTCGTTCGAGCGCGTGCAAGTCGTCACCGACGACCTTCAACGCGGAAACGACGCGAAGGGGACGAACACGTCCACGTCGAAGCGTGGAAGCGCCGCCTACCGATTGAGCTACGGTTCGGACGAACGGTGGCGAATGACGGTGCAAGTCATCTACGAACACGCCGACGGGACGGAGTACGTCGCGGCTGAGCGGTCGATAACTGACGAAGCGGACAGCCTCGATCCGGACGGAAACGACGACTTGAGCACCGCCGACAGCGCGACTATCGATTCGTACAGTGTCGACGACCGGACGAAATACGGCCAGCCACGATACACACTCGACTACGACCTCTCGTCGGGAAGCGATTTCACCAGGGTCTCGGGCGCGGCCATCAGCCGTGGAAACGGGGACGCCGTATACGACAGCAGCACGGACCGTCACGGCTCGTTCCGGTTGGATGGCGGGTACGGCGGTGGAACGAAATTCACGATAAAACTGCTCGTCTACGATTCGGATGACGTCATCGTCGACTCCGTCGAGCGATCCGACACGGCCGGCTAGGCTTTCGACGTTCGTCGATACCTCTATCGACAAAAACTTATACTGTGTTATGCAACGTTGGAGCAAGAATGACAGCCGTCGGTATCGACGCCATCGAAATTTGGACTGGGAAGCTGAAACTCGACCTCCCGGAGACAGTCGCACCGGTCAAAGACAAGGATCCGGCGTACTACACGAAGGGATTGGGACTGAACGCCAGTTCGTTCCCCGACGCGTACGAGGACATCGTGACGATGGGCGCGAACGCGGCCCATCGACTGATGAAGCGCAAGGGACTGACGCCGGACGACATCGGTCGTATCGACGTCGCCACGGAGAGCGCGTTCGACAACTCCAAGCCCGTCTCGACGTACATCGCGGGCTGTCTCGAACAGGTGTACGACGGCGACTTCCACCACGCCAACAAAGGTGAGCGCAAGTTCGCCTGTATCGCCGGAACCCAGAGTTTGGACGACGCCTACAACTGGATCAAGGCGGGCCGCAACCGCGGGCGCTCCGCGCTCGTCATCGCGACCGACACCGCGCTGTACGCCCGTGGCGACCCCGGCGAGGCCACGCAGGGTGCCGGTGCCGTGGCGATGCTCATCAGCGAGGACCCGTCCCTCGTCGAACTCTCGACCGAACAGGGCTACGGTAGCGCCGACGAGACGGACTTTTTGAAGCCCAACCAGCAGTTCCCCAGCGTGGACGGCAAGCGCTCCATGCAGGTGTACCTCGCCCGCATGCGCGAGGCGCTGGAGGACTTCGAGCGCGCCGGTGGGGAGACCCACCCCGGCGATTACGTCTTCGGTCCGTACCACACGCCGTTCCCCGGAATGGTCCGCAAGGCCGGGCTGTTCGCCTTCCGACACACCATTCGTGACACGGGTATCGAGGAGGAACTCGCCGCCGAAATCGGCCGCCAACCGCGCGAGCAGGATTACGACGACCGCGAGCAGTTCGAGGAAGCCATCAGCGCGTACATGGACGACCTCAAGGCGACCGAACAGTACCAGGAGTGGTACGCGAACACCATCGAACCGACGCTCCGCATCTCGCGCGAGGTCGGCAACTGGTACACCGGGTCGGTCCACATCGCCCGCGCCTCGGCGCTTCAGTACGCCGCCGAAAACGACATGGAAATGGTCGGCAAGAAGCTCCTCGTCGGCTCCTACGGGAGCGGCGCACAGGCCGAAATCCACGCCGAAACCGTCCAAGACGGCTGGATCGATGAGATCGACCAACTCTCCATCGACGAGCAGATTCGGAACCGCTACAACCTCTCCTACGACGAGTACGAGCAGGTCCACGACCGCCACAACCACGACAAGCGCGTCGAACTCGACGACTTCACCGAACCAGAAGACGAGTTCGTCTTCACCGGCCGCGGCGAGATGGACGAGCGGACCTACGAATACGTCGAATAAGACGGCGACGAGGGACGGCGATTTTCGTTTTGCGCTGTGGGTATTTTCTGCGAACTGTCCTTCGCCACGACTGCAATCGTTGTCGGGTGCGGAGGCGAGCCAGCGCGAAGCGTTGGCGAGCGAAGCACCCGCCGTCAGGTGTGCCTAGTCGCTGAAGTCTGCTCTCCAGTCGAAGAACCACTGTCTGATGAAGTCGTCCGGGTTGCTGTTTTTCTCCACGTAGTCGCCGTGAGCGGACGACTTATCCGAGTCGCGCCCGTCCGTGCAACTAAGCGACACACGTTTGACTCCGAAATTCCACGGTAAACCAACCCGAACGAAATGACCGAAACCGAGCCGGAATCCCAGACGGCGGACGAACTGCCGGAGACAGTCGAGACCGAACCTGATGCCGAAACCGAGTTCGAAGACGAATCCGAACTCGTCCACGAACCCGAAGCGGAGGAAGTGGACCCGACGGACGCCTTCGGCGTCCTCGGAAACGAGGTTCGGATGGCCGCGCTCCGCGCGCTGCTCGACGCCGAGACGGACGGCGAGGATACACTGGCGTTCTCGGACCTGTTCGACGCGTCGCCAGCCGAAAACACGGCGGGCTTTTCGTACCACCTGCGACAGTTGGCCGAGCACTTCGTCCGGAAGACGGACGGCGGATACACTCTGACCTACGCCGGTCGGGAAATCGCGCGGGCGATTCGCGCCGGGACGTACACCGACAGCGTTGATTTCGACCCGATTCGGGTCGGCGACCCGTGCCCGTTCTGCGGCAAAGAGGAACTGGAAGCCCACGGGGAGGACAACTACGTCGTCGTCGAATGCCGGGCCTGCGAACGCCCGACGCTCACGCTGCCGTTTCCACCGGGAGGGCACCGAGGTTTCGCAGAAACCTCGCAAGATCGCGGTGAAATTGCCGAGCAACGCTCGGCAGTCAGCCAGACGGAGTCTGGCGAAACCGCGAGCTACCGCACCCACGACCCCGACGGCCTGCTGACGGCGTTCGACCGGCACCACCGCCATCGTCTGTCGCTCATGGCCGACGGCGTCTGCCCGGAGTGCAGTGCCCCGGCGAACGCACACGTGGAGTATCACGACGCGGAAA
>NZ_JBAWAC010000059.1:0-9492 GCF_049589095.1 Haladaptatus sp.
GTCTACGCGACGTTTCAGTACGAAGGATACGAGGTGGTGGTCGATAGCGGTGAGATCAAACTGTACGACTCACGCTAGCCACTCGTCCGGTTTCGTGTTGTAATCGACCTCAGTCGCCGCGATGTCCTCGACTGCACTCCACGGCAGGTCGCGCATCTCGAACTCGTCTCCGTCGTAGCGGATGAGTTTTCCCTGCTCTTCGGGTTCCGGCTCGCGGTCACGCCGCCGTGCGATTTCGGCGTCGCGCTCGTCGATTTCCTTCACGATGGTCTTGAGGTTCACCGGATGGCCCCAGAGTTCGTAGATCCGTTCGAGCGTCCGTGTGGCCTGTTCGAGGTCGAGCATGACGCCGTTGTAGTGGTGGCCGAGCAGGAGTTCGCTCTTGTTGTCGAAGTTACCGTCGTAGACGGCCATCGTCGGCTTGCCGAAGTTCGTGAACTGGAGCATCAGCTTCTTCTTCACGTCCTCGTATTCCGTGCTCGTCACCCGGTAATCGCCGGTCGTTCGGCTGAACTCGTAAGTGAAGTACTCGTTGTCGGTGACGAACTCCTTCGTCAGGAAGCCGTCCAGGAACGTCACGTCGTTGTGACTCGACCGCACCTCGTACATCCGGTCCCAACCGACGGTGTACTCCACGTCTGCCAGCGCTTCCTCGGTGCTCCCGTACCGCTCGTCGTCCATCATGTACCGGGCGTACTGTTCCAAGTTCGCCTGCGGAATGGCTTCGAGGAACCCCCTATTCTGGAGCTTACAGAGCGAGAAGTGGCGTTCCGCCAACCCCTCGTACGAGAGCACCTTCCACGGATGGGTATCGACGTCGATATCGCCAGCTTTCGCCTGCTCCAGCGCTTCGGTGTCGATCTTTTCCGCCGGGAGCGATTCGAGGTCCGACAGCGTCTCGGACGTCACCGTTTCCAGCGCCGGGTCAGGTTCGATCAGTTCGTTGACCTGCTCGAAGTCAACCACGTCGTGGAAGTTCCGCCACGTGATGCCCTTCACGCGGAGGAGTTTACGCACGACTTCACGACGGTTTTCGGTGTTCTCGATGTACTCCCACAGTTGCTTGCCGAGCTTGTACGGGTTCAATCCCGGCGACCCGAGAACGCGCGCTTGATGGTCCGCGTATTCGATGAACTCGTCGGACCCCGCAAAGCCCTCCTCGCCCATCATCATCGACTCCCAGTACGCGGCCCAACCTTCGTTCATCACCTTCGTCGTCTTCTGGGCGGCGAAGTAGTACGATTCGGTGCGGAGCATCTCCAGGATTTCCCGTTGCCACTCCTCCATCTCGACGGCTTTGCCCTCCTCGGGGTCGTAAGCACTTCCGTGGTCTCGGAGATACGCGAGCAGGTCCTTTTCGGGTTCTTCGAGCGCTCCCGCTTGTTTTTCCTGCTGGGCTTCGAGCCATTCGTCGTCGAACACTTCCTGACGAACCTCGTCGCTGAGGTTCATCTCGGCGAGTTGGTCGGAGATCTCGTCGGTTTCGTGCTCCTCGTCCTCCTGAACCCGGTGCTGGTGCTTGAACGCCTGATGCTGATCGATGTTGTCCTGCAGACAGAGCACGTTGTCGATCCACTTTTCGACCTCTTCGCGGTCGATTTCCGGGTCGGCCATGATGCGCCGGACCCTGTCGGCGTGGCGCGAGAGGAGCGCCGCCGCGTCGAGTTCGTCCGCGAACATCCGATACCAGCGGTTGTTGGCGAAGAAGTCCGAGTGGGCCTCGACGTGCGTGATGACTGCCTTCTGGTCGGACAGGCTGTTGGACTGTTGGAGGAAGGCGTGGGCCGGATCGTCGTTGATGACGATCTCGAACGCCTTGCCGCCGCCGTACTGGCCCTGTTTCTGCTGGCGGTCGTACTTCATCCCCCAGCGCCAGTGCGGGTACCGCTCCTGAAACCCGTCGTAGGCGATGAGTTCGTTCATCTCGTCGTAGTCGACGATCCAGTACTTGACCGGATACGGGTCGAGACCGAGTTTCCGCGCGAGGTTTCGGGCCTCCACGACTGGCTCCTGCAACTCTTCGGCCTTCCGTTGGGTTTCGATTCGCTCGTTCATGATGCCTCCGTGCTCAGGATTTCGTAAATCGCGGTCGTCACGTCCTCCGGACCGTTAACGTAGCTGACGGCGACATTTTCCGAGTCACCGAAATGGCGCTCGACTTCCTCGGCGTGGGTCGCGTTGATGGCTTTGCCTTCGGGTTGCGTTTCGACGTAGGCGTGCAGGTTCGCCGGAATCTCCTCCATCCGGGGGATGACGTTCTCCTCGGTGTCGTTCCGGCTGTTCTCGCTGTCGCCCGCCGCGAACACGTAGCGGTTCCAGTCGGCCCACGGGTACTCCTCTTCGAGGATGCGTCCCGCGAGTTCGTAGGCGGACGAAATCTTGGTCCCCCCGCCCGACCGGATGCCGAAGAACTCGTCGCGTTCGACACGCCACGCCTCCGCGTCGTGGGCGATGTAGACGAACTCGGCGGTGTCGTACTTCCCGGTGAGATACCAGTCCAGCGGCGTGAACGTCCGCTCCACGAGTTCGCGTTTCTTCTCGCGCATCGACCCGGACACGTCGCGGATGTTGACGACGACGACGTTCTTCTCGCGCTCCTCGATGATCTCGGGGTAGCGGTAGCGTTCGTCCTCTCGACGGAACGGGATGTTCTTGACGCCGTGGTCGCGGATCTTCTGGGCCGTGCTGGTCGGTTCGACCTTCGACTCCATCTCCTCGATACTCGACCACTTCGTGCGCTCGTCGGCGGACAGGGCCTCGTAGTTCTCCTCGACCCAGCGTTTGGAGACGGTGAGGTTGTTTCCGCGTGCCCACCGGAACACCTCGTCCGGACCCCAGCCCTCGACGCCCATCGCTTCGCGGATGTAGTCGGGATCGAAGTCCATCGCCAGCTTGCGCTTCAGACCTTCCTTGAACATGCGCTCGAAGTCGAGCGTGCTGTCGGGGCCGGTCTTCGTCACGTCGGTGAAATCGCCCTCGGTCTCCTCGATGACCTCCTTCCCTTTCGGTTCGAGTTCGAGGCCGAGTTCGTCGTCCAACTCCTCGGCGAACTCCTCCGGGTCCATCTCGTAGTAGCCGTGTTCGTCCGACTCGTCGCCGGGGTCACCCTCCTCCTCACCATCGTCGCCGGGTTGTGGCTGTGGCTGACCGACGGGGTCGCCCACGTCGGGTTGTCCTTGGCCGACACCACCCCGGTCGCGTTGGTCGTAGCGGAACTCCGGGAGGTCCACGATCTTGATGGGGATGTGAATCTCATCGGGGAGACTCTGGCCGAGGTCACCGTATTGGATGAACTCGGCGAGGTCCTCACGGCGGTCCTCGCCGACTTCACGGTATCGTTCGAGGTCGTCTCTCAATCCCATTTGTAGCTCACCTGATTCATGACGTGTTGGCTCGTCAGCTCGGCCGAGGCGGGGGAGTAGCCGAACAGTTCCTGTAGGTTCCGTATCGTCTTCTCTTTTACCTCGGCCGTCTCGGTGTTCCGTGGTGGGTTCTCCCACTGGCTCGGGTTGAAATCCTCGTAGACACGGTGCACATCGTCCCAGTCGTTGTTTGCGAGTACTGTTTTGATGATCGGGACCTCCTTCGGGTCGATATCGCCGACTTCGAACTCCTCGTTTCGGCTCTCCCACGCGTAGCGATTCAGCGCGGTGATGACCTTGTTCCGGCGGAACTCGGCCACGGCTGGACTCGGTTCGTGGTTCACCTCGTAGGCGTCCGGACTGAACCGACCGAGGTGCTCGGTTTCGAACACCTTCATCTTCAGCGCGTCCGGCTCGATCTCTTCGCCGCGGTCGTTTTCGACGACCTCGCCGGTCGCCCACGCGTAGACGTGTTCGATGTATTCGGCGACGGTCTCCTCGTCCACCCGGCGGTCGCGCATGATGGCGTCGAGCACGTCGCTCTCCTGCTGTTGGAAGATGTAGTTCTTCACGGGCACGAGGCGGTTCTCGTACTCGGTGCGTTCGGCCGTCGAGAAGACGGGGGCATCCCCGATTCCCTCGGCCATCGCGTTGAGCACGTCGCGTGGCATGATGACCTGTTCGACAGCGTAGTCGGGGTGGTGGCGGTCACGGATATCGTTGAGCAGTCCGGCGATGGTATCGCGGGTGTACGTGACCGGAATGCCGCCCGCCCCGTCCGACGCGTCGTCGTCGAAGTCGAAATCGTCCTTCTCGATGCGCTCGTCGCCGTCCAACAGGTAGCCGCGGTCGAAGAGGATGGCCTTGTCAACGAGGTCGAGTCCGGCGGGCACGTCGCTCCCGTCGAGTCGGGAGACGACGCTGTACAACGCCGCCGATTCGATGGCGTGGGGTGCGATTTCACGCTCGTTGATGTCGTCGCCGTCTCGAACTCGAACGCCGATGGGTTCCCGAATTCGGGCTTCGAGTTCGTCGTACACGTCGGCCCGCCACACCGACGTTTCGTTCGTGAGTTCGCGCCTGATGAGTTCGGCTTCAAGACTGAGGTTCGTCAGGTAGCGGAACTCGCGGCGGTCGAGCCGCCGTTTCAGCGCACGAAGCGGGTCCGCCCCTCCGGCATCGGCGTGCTGGTTCAACTGCGCTTCGAGGTCCGGATTCGAGATGATGACGAGTTGGGTGTCGATATCCATCTGGATACCCTTGTCCAGCTTGACCGCCTTCTCGTCGGGCACGTTGAGCAGCTTTTGTAGGAGGTCCGCGTGTTGGGCCGCGTCCTCCACGATGGTCAGCAGACCGTTGCCCTGCGAGAGGACGCCGTCGTAGCTGAACGCCTGCGGATTCTTCCGCCCGCGCGAGTCGAGTTCCTGCAACATCCCCTGCATCCAACTGCCGACGAGGCGCTGTTTCGGGCGGCCGCTGTCCTCCGAGTGGAGGACGCCGATGCCGTCGCCGATGTCCACGACGTAGTTTTTCACGCGGAGATGTGCCGGGTCGGTGATGGCGGAGAAAAGCTCCTCCTCGCCCTCCCTACGGTACTGCTCCTCCAGATAGTCGTACGCCTCACGACTGAACGGGTCGAGTTTGCCGTCGACCAGCACGTCGAGGTTGTCGTCGAGTTCGGCGTTCAGCGTGTCGAGCAACCCCTCACGGACCTTCGGCGGGAAGACGAGCAGCGGGTGTGACTGAACGGGACTGGCGTACCAGTTCTCCTCGCTCGTCGCAACCGCGTCGTCGCCGTAGGTCAGTCCCGGCGCTTCCGTCGCGGTGGCGATGTTCCACTCAACGGTGTAACGCCGCCCTTCGGGCGTTTTCGAATATTCGCGTAGCCCGTTGACGAGACAGCGTTTGAGTTCGGACTTTCCGGTCGCCGTCGGTCCGGCGAACCAGATTATCTTCTCCTCCTTGCCGCGACGTGCCGCGATGGAACGCAGGTCGTCCACGAACGCGTTCAGCACCTCGGTGTTGCCGAGGATGGCGTGTTCGCCATCGTTGTGCGGGTCGTCGAAGAAACTGTAGCGTTCCTTCTCCTCGCCCTCCTCGACCACCGTTCGCCGCCCCATCGACTCGATGGCTTCGAGGAGGTACTTGCTCGCGTGTGAGGCGATGGTCGGGTTTTCGAACGCCGCGTCTACGTACTCCGCGAGGCTCATCGGCTCCTCGTAGGTCTCCCGGAGTTCACGATTCGCGTCGTCGATGTAGTCGCTGCCTTCGGTCACTGGTTACTCCTCCATTTCGGCGCGGGCGACTTCCGCCCCGGCGAATTCGAGCACCTCCTTGGCACCCTCGCGTGAGTAACCCTGTTCTATCAGTGCGTCCACCCACGCGTTCTGTTCGTCGTTGTCCATCTCGTTCGCCGAAACCAACGCCGAGAAGTTGATGTTGTGTTTCTTGTCCTCCCAGAGTTTCCGCTCCAGGGCGCGGCGCAGGCGGTCGTTGTCCTGCGGGTCGAACGCTTGTCCCTCGCGGGCACGTCGCGACACCCAGTTCGAGGTCTCCTGTCGGAAATCGTCCTTGCGGTCACGGGGGACTTCGAGTTTCTCCTCGACGGCGCGCAGGAAGCTCTCGTCGGGCTCCTGTTCCCGCCCGGTCAGTTCGTCCTCGACGGTCGAGTTGTCGATGTAAGCCATCACGTGATCCATGTACTTCTCGCCCTGCCGTTGGATCTCGTCGAGGTCGTAGGCGAGCGCGTGGCGCACGTCTTCGATCGCGCGTTCGCGGTACTCACCGCGAACCGTTTCGAGGTAGCGGTAGTAGGTCTCGAAGTTCTCCTCGGGGATGGAGCCGTGATTTTCGAGGTTCTCCTCGAAGTGGTTGAACACCGAGAGCGGACTCAGGAAGCCACGGCTCCGGTGCGTGGAGTTCATGATGGCTTCCGCGATCTCGTCGCCAATGAACCGCGCCGAGACGCCTTCCATTCCTTCTCCGATGTCGGCCTTCTCCTCGGCCTCCTCGCGGAGCTTCTTCACGTCCACGTCGTCGGTGTCCTCGATTTCACCGTTGTAGGATTTGGCCTTCTGGAGAAGGTCCACCATCTCGGTGTCCGGTTCCTCGACCCGGGTCAACACGCCGAACAGCCCAGCCATCTCCAGGGTGTGCGGTTCGATGTGCACGTCGGGAACGTCGGCGTTCCGGAGCATCTTCCGGTAGATGTCGGCCTCCGACTCGTATTCGAGGACGTACGGGAAGTCGATGCGCTTCGTCCGGTCGTTGAACGCCTCCATCTTCTCGTCGCCCTTCTTGTCCCGGTACTCGGGCATGTTCGTCCGGCCGACGATGACCTGATCGATGTCGATCCGCGGGTTGTTCTTCGGCTTGATGGTCTGTTCCTGGGTGGCGTGCAGGAAGTCATACAAGAACTCCCGCTGGAGTTTGAGCAGTTCCTCACCGCTGAAGATACCCCGGTTCGCGTTACAGAACGCGCCGGAGTAGTCGAACGCCCGCGGGTCGGATTCGCCGTAGATGGCGATCTTCGAGTAGTTGACGTCGCCGGTCAACTCCGTCTCGTCCTGGTTCTTCTTGTCCTTCGGTTCGAACGTCTCGACGGACTGGCGCTTGTTCTCGTCGGCGACGAGGCGGAAGATCTCGATGTGGTTTTCGAGCACCTGCTTGATGTCGTCATCGTAGTAGGCCAGCAGCGAGTCCATGTAGAACTCGCTGGCGGGGTCGAGTGCCTGTTCGTTCTTGATGGTGTACGGCGCGTCCAACGCTTCGTTGATGTCGTCGATGACGCGCTGGCGCTGTTCGAGCGGCAACAGGACGAGCGGGTCCTGGTTCATCGGGGACCGAATCACGTCGTCGGACGGGTCCTGGTCGGGAATCACGTCACAGAGGTTCGTCCACCGGAACGTGTACAGGCGGCCGACGGCTTGGAGGGTGAAGTCCTCGAAATACTTGCGGACCTGTCGGTCGAAGTCGGATGTCCCCGACCCGACCGGTCCGAGTAGTAGTTTGATGCGTTTTTCGGGACCGAGCCCACGTGCACCGCTCTTTACCTTGTTCACGAACTCGTGAATCGCGCGGTGTATCTCGCGTCCGTAGAACGTGTTTTCCCCGTCGAACAGGGGGTCTTCGGACGCTAATCGGTACTCGACGACGCCGGAGTCCTCGTCGTACTCCGTGCCGTAGTAATCGAACATATCGGCGACGCGCTGGTGTGCGTTCCGGGCGATCTTCGGATCGTCGTACACCTCCCGGAGATACCAGTCGAAGGACTTCGTCTCGCGGAGGTCTTCCGGCATCGATTCCTGGTAACTGCGGCTGAGGTCGTCCAGCGTTTCGATGTCACCTTTCATTGTATCACGCATTGTTTGGAGCTTCGTTTGGACCAAGGGAGAGAGAGACCGACCGGGCGGCCCGATACCGGCGGGAAGTACGTAGTCGGCATGCATTCACAAAGTTGTGTCGGTCGAACCACCGCGATCGCTCTCCGGCGGGGCTTGTCGGGCGACGGCGTGCGCGCCCGCAGTAACTCCTGCGTCAATCGCGGGATCATATGCTATGCGTGCCATCCACCGCTTCTGAAACCAGTCAACTCGTTTCGACATCCGTTCGTCACGGAAGCGTATGGTTCGAGACCGTGTACCGTGCGGACTGCTACCACCCGATACTGTTTAATAGATAGGACGAGGGCATATATAACTGTTGTCCATACACAAGGCTCTTTTGATATAGATTAAGGACCTTTAAAGCCCAAAGTTAGGAAATAGTGGGCTTGTAGCGGTGAAATTCGATAGTGTGAAAAACCACCGTATAAACACCATTTATATACTGGTCGATATCGTGGACAGGGAAGCCTTACCCACGTCCGTCACCAACCGCCGCTGTGTCCATCGAAAACCTTCCCGAGTCGTGGGTCGTCTGGAACGAGGAACCGAACGGACGGTGTATCCTCGCCTACCGTCCGGACGTTTTCGACACCCAGCAGTTTCCCTCCGCGTGCATGCCGACGCTGTACGTCACGCAGGGGACGCCGAACCGACCACCCCAGGAACGGCGGGCGACCGATTCGTGGTATTTCGAGTTCTTCCTCGAACCCGAAGTCACGCTTCCGGGGACACCGCAGTTTCCCGCGCGCGAAGAAGCAATTACGGCCGCCGTCTCGCTCGCCGCGGAGTTCGACCGCGGCGAGGTCGACTACCGTTCGTGCTATCAAGTCCCCCGCGAGAGATACCTCGACAAGTTGGACGAATTGACGGGGCGAGAGGCTTAACCGAGGCCCACACATACGCTCGCGTATGTCCACCATCACCCTCGTCGGAACCCGTCTCGCGGATGCCGGTCAGGAATTCGTCTACCGGGGCGAAGCCAGCGCCTGTGAAGGCTGTCCCTACAGAAATCAGTGTCTCAATCTCTCCGAAGGGATCAAATATCGAATCACCGACGTTCGGGAAGGCGCACAGACGCTCCCGTGTGGCGTCCACGACGACGGCGTGACCGCCGTCGAAGTCGAACCGACGACCGTCCGCGCCAACGTCTCCGCGCGAAACGCCTACGCCGGGAGCAAGGCGAGCCTCGAAGGACCGTGCCCACACGTCGGTTGTCCGAGTCACGAGTTCTGTGAACCCGCCGGTGCCGAGTTCGACGAGGAGTACCGAATCTCGAAAATCGTCGGTGACCCGCCGCACGACTACTGCATGTTGGACCGCGATCTGACGCTGGTCGAGTTCGACTCGAAAGAGAAGTAGTCTGTTCTTCGGCGGTAATCAGTTTCCGAGCGCGCCGACGTATTCGGCCGTGTAGCCGAAGATATCCTCGTAGCCGTACGCCGACATCAACACGGGGACGAACGGTTCGTCCGCGACCAGTTCCGCCCCGTCCGAAGTCGCGAACGCCTCCCCTTCTTGCACTCGTTGGAAGTTGTCCACCAACACTTCGAACTCCGACCCGCCGTTTTTCAGCACCGGCTGATCCATGCGGAAGACCTCGACTTCGTCGCGGGTTCCCGCGTTCACCGGATTCTCCCCCTCGGGTAACGGAAGAGCGCCCGTTCCCGCGAGGAATCCCCGAACGAGGTCGTAGGCGTGCCGGGCCGCTTCGTCCGACCCTTGGAGGCCGCACTCGACTTCCAGCG
>NZ_JBAWAC010000060.1:0-3026 GCF_049589095.1 Haladaptatus sp.
ATCGTAGGGATGCCATCATGCCCACCGAGATCAGCCAAAAAGAGATCGTTGTCGCGATTCGAAACGCACCAGCGCCGGTGGTGAACACGACGTATCTCGCGGACGAGTTGGGCGTCCCCCGTGAGCGACTCGGTGACCAACTCGCGGAGTTGGTCGCCGATGGCGTCCTCGAACACACGGAAGTGCGTGGTCGGGGTCACCTCTGGTGGCTCTCGGCCGCGAGCGAACTGGACGAGTGAAAAAAACGGGAACGACATTGGAGGAATCGGCCGATTGCTCACTTCGCAACACCGGCGCAACTGGACGGTACTGAGGCGTCCATTCAGTTAACGATCATCGGTGCTTCACCGACCCATCCGTCCGTCTCCGCCGCTCGGATCATGAACGCCGCCACATTAGCTCGCGAGACGGTTGACAAGGTGGTGAGTCTGAGATATCCCGTTCGATAGTCACGAGTGCGTGGACCGCTCCGAAGGCATGGTGGTCTGACCATGACCCATTCGCAATCGCTCGCCGCGAGCGTTCTCATGAGTCGTTCTCCTCCCCCGATGAGATCGCCTGCGACGAGGTCCACCGCGGATGAGAGAATCCGTCCCGAAACGGAGAACGGGTCATTTGGATGGGAAATAACTCTGCCGCCGAGAATCACGACCCGTGGAACGTCGTGCGTCTGCATCGCAGCGAGGATGTTCTCCCCGCCGCGAATCGCCATTTCGATAGGGGAACCTTCTGCGGGGCCGAGCGCGCTGAGTACGACATCGGCACCTTCAACGGCGCGTTCGACCGCGTCTGTGTCGAGGACGTCACCCTCGACGATGGACAAGTGACTATTATCGCGGTGGATCGGATCCACTTTCTCCGGGCTTCGAACGAACGCTCGTACCTCGTGCTCCCGTAACAGTGCGGAATCCACGACGTGACGACCGACCCTGCCCGTCGCTCCAAACACGACGACCTCCATTTCAGTTCTCCTCGGTGTCGCTCGTCGTGAGAATGATCTTCCCGCAGAGGTCCCCGTTCTCGCTCAACTCGTGTGCCTGCTGTGCTTCGGCCAGCGGGAACACCGTATCGAGCGTCGGCGCGACGGTACCGTCTTCGAGGAGTTCGGTAATCTCGTCAAGCCATTCCCGGTCGAGGGTGTCCGACCGTTCGACGCAAGTGTTGCAGCGAGCGCTCGCCGCAATCCCCGAGGAGATCAACATCAGCGTCGAGCGAATCGGCGTGTACTCTCCGGGGACGAGCAATCTCACCGGATTATTGACCGACCGCCAACAGGAGATTTTGGACATCGCGATGGAACTCGGCTACTACGAGAACCCGCGCCGTGCCACTCACGGGGAAATCGCCGAGCGCGTCGGAATCGACGCGAGTACGGTCAGCGAACATATGCGAAAGATAGAATCCCGGGCGTTCGCGTTCCTCGCTTGAAATTCGATATGAGAGCGGAAGAGAGGAGTATTCGTTTTCACTCGTTCGGCAACAGCGCGTACAGTCCGAGTGCCACCGCCGACAGTACGCCCAAGATGACGAACGCGAGGTTCAACCGGTTCGCGTCGGCGAAGACCCCCATAAACGTCGAACCGAGCGAGCCGACGAGGAAGAAACCGGTCCGGATAAATCCCCACGCCGACCCTTGGAGGTGGTCGGGAAGCGCGCCGACGATGAAGGAGTTCGTGACGGCATTGACCGCCATGCGCGTACCGAGAATCCCGACGACGACCGCGATCGCGAGTTTTCCGGAGACGAACGTCAGTGCGATTGGGGCGACGACGCCGATGGCGGTGACGACGAGGAGGACGGGTTTGATGCCGATCCGGTCGGCGGCACTGCCCGCGACGATTTGGGACGCCGCGCCGACGACGAACATGAACCCGAACAGCAGGGCGGCGGTCCCCTGACTCAACCCCTTCGTCTGGAGATACGTCGGGAGGAACGCCGTGATACCCTGATAGGCGAACAGCAGAATCGCCACCGAGAGGGTCGCCAACAGGATGGAACGGTCCGAGAGGGTTCCGAGGAGTTCGCCGAAATCCGGCAGTGCGGACGCAGTGGATTCGCCGCCGTCCGAAACGGCGTCGGCGTTCGACGAGTCGCTAGTCGGCCGTTTGTCCTCGGACGGGCGCTCGGGGACGACACGCCACGTCAACGCCGCCATGACGAAGAACGGGACCGCGAACCCGGCGAGGATGGCCCGCCACCCGACGGCACCCACGACGCCCGCCGCGATGTTCGGGAGGAAGGCGGAGCCGAGACTGCCGATGGCGAGCGTCACGCCGAAGGCAGCGCCGGCGTTTCTCGTGAACGTGCGCGAGAGGACGGTTCCGCGACTCGGGCCGTACAACCCGGAACCGAGTCCGTACGCTGCGCTGCCGACGAAGAAGACGCCGAACAGCGGCGCGAACCCGAGGACGAGCATGCTCACGCCCGACAGACAGAGGCTCGCGGTCAGGAGTCGTCGCTCGCCGATGCGGTTAACCAACACTCCGGCGGGAAACTGCATCAGGGCGTAGCCTATCCAGAGGGTCGTGATGGCGAGTCCGGCGTACGCATCCGAGATGTGAAACGTCGCTTCGATTTGTGGCAACAGCGTCGGGACGATAAACCGCATGCCGAGCGTGAACGCCCACCCGATAGCCACGGCGACGAGAAGCGACCCGCGACCGTCGCCGCGAAGGCCGCGAAGCGTCCCCCGAACCTGCCGAGATAGAGACCGATAGCGCGGAGACATTGCGTGATTCGACCAACGTTCTGCGAGGGGTTAAACGGGCGGATGAGGGGGTAATCTGTCCGGTTTTTTCGAACCGGGAGACGGTTTCCGAACGGCCCCATCAGACCGTCAAATCGACGCCTCGCAGTCGCTGGGCGTTGATGGCGACGATGACCGTGCTGGCGGACATGAACACGGCACCGATGGCCGGCGAGAGGAGGATTCCGAACGGCGCGAGAATCCCTGCCGCGAGCGGGAGGGTGACGACGTTGTATCCCGTCGCCCACACGAGGTTCTCCTGCATCTTCCGATAGCTCGC
>NZ_JBAWAC010000061.1:0-9146 GCF_049589095.1 Haladaptatus sp.
GTCGAATGCGCTGTTTTTGCCGCGCGGTCCGCCCGGTCGTCGGCGAACGTGGCGTCGTGAACGAGCAGGTCGGCGTCCTCGGCGGCGTCAACGGCCTGCTCCGTGGGGCGGGTGTCCCCGGTGTAGACGAATCGGCGGCCGGGGCGGGGGTCGCCGACGACCTGTTCGGGGAGAACGACGGTGCCGTCCTCCAACTCGACGGGGGTGCCGGAGTGGAGTTGCTGGAATTTCGGGCCGACGGGAACGCCCAATTCCTCGGCGTGGTCGCGGTCGAAACGGCCCTTCCGTTCGTCCTCGACCAGCGCGTAGCCGAGCGAGTTGGCGTCGTGGTCGGTTCGGAAGGCGCGGACCTCGTAGTCGTCGCGCCGGACGGCGACCTCGCCGGGTGCGACTTCCGTGATGTGGATGGGGAACGAGGGTTGATGACCCGCCGTTCGAACGAGCGAGTCGATGGCGTCGCCGGTCCCGCGCGGCGTATATATCATGAGCGGGTCGTCGCGGTCGTTGAAGTACCACGTCTGGATAAAGCCGGGAATCCCGAGGATGTGGTCGCCGTGGAGGTGCGTGACGAACAGATCGGAGATGGTGAATCCGGTCCCGAAGCGCATCATCTGGCGCTGGGTTCCCTCCCCGGCGTCGAAGAGCAAGCGGTCGCCTTCCCGGTTGACGAGAATAGAACTCGGGTTTCGCTCCGTCGTCGGCACTGCCCCACTGGTTCCGAGGAAGGTAACGCGCATCGACATCTACTCGCAATTCGCGGGCGGACGATTAAACAGCCTTCGAAACCGCTTCCGAAGCCGTCCTCGTCGTTCGAAATCCCCGTTGTCGGTCAGAACGTGGCAGATGAAATCGCGGAACGTCCCGCTTCGCCGCGTTTCGGGGGCGTTCGAGGGATCCTCCGCAACTTCGACTTAACCCGGCGAATCGGCGTCTTAACCCGTGAACGGTCGAACCGGTTTATCCGACATCTCGTCGTCACGTCGGACGCGGAATGGGAGAGATATGACACGAATCCCGAGAACAGTGAGTGCTGTACTCGTGTCCCTTCTCGTCGTCTTCGCCGGCGGTGTTGCGACATCGCTAGCGACGTCGGGCGGTGGTGGGGGAGCAAATACAGCACCGGAAACGCAGGTTACGAGCCTGAACGATGTCACTCAGATGAATACATCGCAGGCAAACGTAACGATAGACAATCAACAAAGTGACGGCGAGACGATCGTCATCTCGTCCGTGACCATGGAGAAGGGTGGCTTCGTCGCCATCCACGACCAGAGCCTGCTCGACGGGAACGTCGTCGGCAGCGTGGTGGGCAACTCCGTTTACCTCTCACCGGGAACGCACAAGAACGTCACCGTGACGCTCGCACGTCCCATCAACGAGAGTCAAACGCTCATCGCCATGCCGCACATGGACACGAACTCGAACCAAGTGTACGACTTCGTCATCGGTAACGGGACCGTCGACGGACCGTACACCGCGAACGGCACGGTCGTCATCGACCAGGCGCTGATTTCGGTCGGCCAGCAAGGCGGAGCGGGGAACGCGACGAACGAGACGAACGCGACCGGACAGCAGTTCGTCTTCCACGTCAAATCGTTCTCCATCGCCGACTGGTCGTTCGTGGTCGGGACCGACCCGACCCCGGACCGAACCGAGGTCATCAAAGGAGTCCACCTGAAGGACGAGACGGTCCGCATCAACGCGACCGCTTTGCTCGAAAACAAATCGGCAAACTACGTCGTTCAGAACGGACCGAGCGTCTCGAAGGACGACCTGAAGCGGGCGTCCGAACGCGCCAAAGCGGCGGCAGCGGGCAACGCCAGTAGCGTTCGCGTGGAGCTCCGCGACATCTCGGTGCAGAACACGACGTTCGTCGTGGAAGCGCCGGGGAACGTGAGCCTTCCCAACCTCGCGCCCTACATGCCGGGCGGGCCGGGGATTCCGGAAGGACCGACGTCCCCGTCGAAGTTGAACGCGAACGTCACGTTCGACAACCAGACCAGCGATGGGCAGACGGTGACGGTCGATTCGGTCACCATGTCGGAGGGTGGCTTCGTCACCATCCACGACGCGAGTCTGGCGGACGGGAACGTCATCGGTAGCGTGGTCGGCACCTCGCAGTACCTCGGGCCGGGAACGCACAAGGACGTCACCGTGACGCTCGACAAACCGTTGACCGAGAGCCAGACGCTCATCGCCATGCCGCACCTCGACACCAACCGAAATCGTGTGTACGATTTCGTCACGTCGGGCGGCACTGCGGACATCCCGTACATCGTGGACAACAACATCGTCATTGACCCGGCCTACGTGACGGTGCAGGGCGGTGGCGCGACGACGACTACGACGGAACAACCGACGACCACGTCGACCACGACCGGTGCGACGACGACATCGGCCGCGACCACGACGGCCGCAACGACGACTGCTGCGACCACGACTGCGACGCCGACGACCACGTCAACCACGTCGCAGGCCGGTGGGGAAACGACCACGTCGCAGGCAACCACGACCAGCGAAGCCAACTGTGGCTGTGGTGGAGCGGCGACCACGCAGACGACTACATCGCCGACGACACAGGCAGGTACCACGACGAGCACGCCGAGTACGAGTACGACGACCACGTCGCCAGCGACGACGACGACGGCACAGCAGACGACCACGCAGACCACGAGCGGGAACATGGAGAACGTCAACGACCTCGGTCCGTCGTTCGACGTGCAGAGTCTCAGCGCACCGGAGAACGTGACGGTCGGTGACACGTTCACCGTGAAGGCGACGATCAACAACCCGACCGACCAGACGCTCACGCAGGCCGTGGACTTCCGAATCGAAGGGAACGTCGTTCAGCGGAAGAACGTCACCCTCTCGCCCGGACAACAGACGGGCGTGAGCTACGAGGTCGACAGCACCGGTGTCGAACCCGGAACGTACACGCACGGCGTGTACACCCGTAACTTCGGCAAGATTGCGACGATAACGTTCGAGTCGGCCGGTAACGCGACGACCACGACGTCGGCCGCAACGACGACACAGGAGACCACGACAGCAGGGACGACGACACAGGCAGGAACGACGACGAGTACGAGTGCAGGACCGAGCACGACCGCGACGACGACTTCGCAAGCGACCGCGACTGCACAACCGACGACGAGTGCCGGTACCGCGACGACGCAGAGTGAAACAACGAGTGCTGGAAACGCGACGATGACCGAGCAGACGACGACCCAAGCAGGAACGACCAGCGCCAACGCGACGAATTCGAGCGTCATCGGTTCCGTCTTCAGCGCCATCGGGAACCTGCTATAGGTCATCAACCGCTTCTTTTGTCGAGATCGATTCAGCGTGCGGCGCAACCGACCGATTCTTGTCCGGCGACTTCGTAGAAAACGCCAATGGAGTCGCCGCTGTGGACTGAAACGCACGCGCCGGACCTCGCCGACCTGCCCCAACCCGAAGTCCGCGACTATCTGGAGCGGGCGGTGAACGAGCCGATAAACCTCGTCATCCACGGCCCGGAGGGGAGCGGGAAGACCGCCGCCGTGCGAGCACTGGCCCGCGAGGCACACGACGACCCGGACAACGACCTCGTGGAGATCAACGTCGCCGACTTCTTCGACCGAACGAAGAAGGAGATTCGGGAGGACCCGCGGTTCTCTAATTTCCTCCAGGGGCAGACGGAGTTCTCCAAGCAGTACCGACAGGGGTCGGGGAAAAATAAGTACAAGCGCAACTGGTCGAAGCGCGAGATGATAAACCACGTCCTCAAGGAGTACGCGGGCTATGCGCCCTCCAGCGGGAGCTACAAGACCATCGTCCTCGACAACGCCGAATCCATCCGCGAGGACTTCCAGCAGGCGCTTCGCCGGGTGATGGAACAGTATCACGAGACGACGCAGTTCGTCATCACCACGCGTCAACCGACGAAGCTCATCCCGCCGATCAAGTCGCGGTGTTTCCCCGTGGCGATGCGGAAACCGACCAGCACGGAGATAGAGGAAGTCCTCACGGGGATTCTCGACGCCGAGGGCGTCGAGTACGACGAAGGCGGCGTGCAACTCATCTCGGGCTACGTGAAGGGCGACGTGCGGAAGGCCATCCTCTACGCGCAACTGCTCTACGAACAGGAGGGCCAAGTCAGCAGCGAGGATTACGAAATCATTCGCAACTTCGGTATCAGCGGCCGCATCGGCGACATGCTCGACAAGGCCGAACGCGGCGATTTCAACGACGCCCGCAAGGACTTGGACGACCTGCTCGTGGACGACGGCTACAGCGGCGAGGAAGTGCTCGAAGCCATCATGGACGCCTTCCGGCAGAACCGCTACTCCGGCAACGAACTCGCCGAACTCGTCGTCCTCGCCGCCGAGGTGGACATGGACTTGGCACAAGGGACGAGCGACAGGTTGCAGATTTCCCACCTGTTGGCGGAGTTGGGGACGGCGTAGAGGCGAGCGAGGTCGGTTATTTTACGAGAGAAATCGTCCAAGCGATACGATCCGGATACTTCAGGTTCGTTCTTCGTTTCCGTATTCCGACCTCGCCACCATCGAATGCCGAAGACCAAACCGAGTATCATCAGGACCATGCTGAACAGGCCGATGACGATGTCCAACACGCCGTCGAGCGCGGTCGATATCTGAAACAAACCGTATGCCAACCAGAGGAAGGAGAGCGCTATCGTTCGATACAGTCGCTGACGCGAGCGGGTGCCGTTCCGATACTGAACGACACCGACGACGAGGAGGGCGAACCACGCCACCGCGATGACGGTGCCGACGGTGGCGTCAGAAAATCCGAACACGGTGATCACGTCCATACCAGTGATCGATAGTCAGAAAACAAACTCTTTCTGCCCGCGAAAACGAAACGAAGCTCGAAAAGAGCCGTTCAGTCTACGAGACGTTCGATTTCCGTCACGAGGATGCCGCTGGCTCCGAGTTGTTTGACCTCGTTGATGGTCTCGAACACGTCCTGTTCGTCCACGACGGTATGGACGGCGACCTTGCCGTTTCCGGCGATGTCCATGACCGTCGGGCCGCCGAGGCCGGGAATCACTTCTCGAATTTCGTCCAGTTTGTCCTCGGGCGCGTTCATCATGAGGTAGCGTTTGCCCTCGGCGGAGATGACCGACTGGAGCGCCATGGTGACCTGATCGACCTTGTCGTCGCCGACCACGTCGTCGCGGGCGAACAGTCGAACCGAACTCGCCAACACCTCGTCGATGATGCCGAGGCTGTTGACGCGCAGCGTCGTGCCGGTGCTCGTGATGTCGATGATGGCGTCGGCCATGTCGACGTGCGGCGTGAGTTCGGTCGCGCCGGAGACCTCCACGATTTCGGGGGAGACCTCGGTTTCCGCGAAATACTGTTTTGCGACGTTGGGGAACTCGGTGGCGACGGTCTTGCCTGCGAGGTCGGTTACCTCCTTGATGTCGCCCTCTTCGGGTGCGGCCAACACGAGTCGGCACTGGCCGTAGCCCAAATCGAGGAGGTCCGAGACGTTGCCGGGGTTTGCCTCCTGCATTTGGTCGAGGCCGGTGATGCCGAGGTCGGCCGCGCCGTCGCTCACGTACTCGGGGATGTCGGCGGCGCGGGCGAACAGCAGCGTCACGTCCGGGTCCACTGTGTTCGCGTACAGCTTGCGGTCCGCACCGTCCACGACATGCAGCCCGGCGTGTTCGAGCAATTCCATCGACGGGTCGTGCAACCTGCCCTTGTTGGGGACCGCGATTCGCATTATCTCCGGGTCGGTGGGCCAGACGGATTACTCTTACTTTCCCGGCGAGCGCTCGTTCGACCCCAATCCACCAAGGTCTTGAGATGCGGCGAACAATCGAAAACCATGACGACGCTCCGAATCGCTGGCGGGAAGGTACTACGACCGGATATGACCGTCGAACGCGCCGACGTGTTGGTTGATCAGGACGAAGGGACGATCCTCGACGTCGGCGACGTTTCGGACGCCGACGAGACCCTCGACGCGGAGGGGGGCCTCGTGATTCCGGGGCTCGTGAACGCCCACTGCCACGCCGCGATGACGCTCCTGCGCGGCTACGCAGACGACAAACCGCTCGACACGTGGCTCCGGGAAGACGTGTGGCCGGTCGAGGCCGAACTGACGCCGGAGGACGTCCGTGCCGGAACGGACCTCGGTCTGTTGGAGATGATCAAATCCGGAACGACCGGATTCGCGGACATGTATTTCGAGATGGACCAAGTCGCCGAAGCGGTCGAGAAGGCAGGCCTCCGCGCCCGAATCGGCCACGGCGTGGTCACCATCGGACGGGACGAAGACGCCGCGCGCGAGGACTTCCAAACGAGCCTCGACATCGCCCAGGAGTTCGACGGCGCGGCGGACGGTCGCATCTCGACCGCGGTGATGCCACACAGTCTAACCACCGTCGGTGAGGAGTATCTGGACGAGTACATCCCACGCGCCCGCGAAGCGGGAGTTCCCGTGCACTATCACGCGAACGAGACGCGTGACGAAGTCGCGCCCATCGTCGAGGAACGAGGGGAGCGCCCGCTCGAATACGCCCGCGACAAGGGGATGACCAAGGAAGGGGATTTCGTCGCACACGGCGTCCACGTCAACACGACGGAAATCGAACTGCTCGCGGAGACGGGCACGGGCGTCGTCCACTGCCCGGCCTCGAACATGAAACTCGCCAGCGGGATGGCTCCCGTACAGGCGATGTTGGACGCGGGCGTCACCGTCGGACTCGGAACCGACGGCGCGGCGTCGAACAACGACCTCGACATGTTCGACGAGATGCGCGATGCGGCCATGCTCGGCAAACTCGCCGCGAACGACGCCAGCGCGGTCCCCGCCGAAGAAGTAGTGAAGATGGCGACCGTCGGGAGCGCGGACGCTATCGGCGTCAACAGCGGCCGAATCGAGAAAGGGGCGAACGCCGACCTCGCCGTCATCGACCTGTCGGCACCGCACCTCACCCCGCACCACGACCTCGTCAGCCACCTCGCCTACGCCGTCAACGGGAGCGACGTTCGACACACGATTTGTGACGGACGGGTTCTGATGGAAAACCGCGAGGTGTTGACGTTGGACGAGGACGCCGTCCGGGAGGCCGCCGAGGAGAGGGCACACGAACTGGTCGCACGCGCGACGGAGTGAATTCGGAAGGGCGTCTCTGTCGGAGGAGCGTCGCTCGATTTTTCCTGCTACCGACTCGATAACGACAGAACACGGGTGGATAGCCAGTCCTCTTAGCGACGGAACGGCCAGTCCGGTGGAAAGTTTTACAGACATCAAGGAAAGAGTACTTTCCATGGAAACCGCAGACGAACGCGCGCTCGAAATCGGTCGCCGAAGTTCTCGGACGGCGTACATCGCGCTATCGGCGTTGCTGTTGGCGGTCGTGGTGGCTCACGTCTACCAGCACGGCTTCGACAATTTCGAGAAGGTTCGGTTCGAATTTCTCGCGTTTCTGCTCGGACAGGCAGTCTACTTCGGGTCGGGACTGTACTACAGACGCGTGATGTAGCGATGGAAAACGACCTCAAAGTCAGGCGGGCGAAAGCCGACCTCACGCAGGCCGACCTCGCGGACGCGGTCGATGTCTCCCGCCAGACCATCAACGCCATCGAGGGAGGGCGATACGACCCCAGCCTCGAACTCGCGTTTCGACTGGCGGGATACTTCGACTGTTCCATCGAGGGCATCTTCGACGCGCCGGACGACTGATCGCTGGTTACGATCCGAATCCCTGTTTTCTTCGGTACCGTTTTCAACGCGCTCGCCCATCTCGCACGTATGGCAGACTATCCGCCGATAAGCGAGCAACTGGACGATCTGGAGTCCGCTCGCGTCGAGGGGCACCGCAAGATGGACTGGGCGCGCCAGCACATGCCGATCATGACGACGATTCAGGAGGAGTTCGTCGCCGACAAACCGCTGGAGGGCCAGCGAATCGGCATGGCGATGCACGTCGAGGCGAAGACCGCGGTTCTCGTCGAAACGCTCGCCGAGGGTGGCGCGGAAGTCGCCGTCACCGGCTGTAACCCGCTCTCGACCCACGACGACGTGAGCGCCGCGCTGGACGAGCACCCGAACATCACCAGCTACGCGAAGCGTGGCGTGGACGACGAGGGCTACTACGAGGCCATCGAATCCGTTATCGACCTCGAACCCACCATCACCGTGGACGACGGCATGGACATGGTCGCCGCCATCCACGAAGATTATCCGGAACTCATCGACACCGTCATCGGCGGGTGTGAGGAGACGACGACCGGCGTCCACCGACTCCGCGCGATGGACGAGGACGGCGCGCTCGACTACCCCGTCTTCGCCGTCAACGACACGCCGATGAAACGCCTGTTCGACAACGTCCACGGGACCGGTGAATCCTCGCTGGCGACCATCGCCATGACGACCAACCTCTCGTGGGCCGGGAAGAACGTCGTCGTCGGCGGCTACGGCTACTGTGGCAAAGGCGTCGCGAAAAAGGCGGCGGGCCAGAACGCGAACGTCATCGTCACCGAAGTCGAACCGCGCCGTGCGCTCGAAGCCCACATGGAGGGCTACGACGTGATGCCGATGGCCGAGGCCGCCGAGGTCGGCGACGTGTTCATCACGACGACGGGCAACCGCGACGTCATCACCGAAGAGCACTTCGAGGTCATGAAGGACGGCGTCCTGCTCGCCAACGCGGGTCACTTCGACGTGGAAGTCAACCTCAACGACCTCTCGGACCTCGCCGTCGCCGAGCGAGACGCCCGCGACGGCGTCCACGAGTACGAGATGGCGGACGGCCGCCGACTCAACGTCATCGCTGAGGGCCGCCTCGTCAACCTCGCCGCGCCCATCGCGCTGGGCCACCCAGTCGAAGTCATGGACCAGAGCTTCGGCGTGCAGTCGGCCTGTGTGCGCGAGATGGTCGAAAACGGCGAGAAGTACGACGCTGGCGTCCACGACGTTCCCGACGACCTCGACAAGGAAATCGCCGAAATCAAACTCGACGCCGACGGCGTGGAGTTCGATTCCCTCTCCGACGAGCAGACGGAGTACATGGGTAGCTGGCAGCACGGAACGTAGAGGGGTTTCGCGTAGTTTCGGTTGCTAAACATTCGTTTTGGGAAGTTGTAGTCAGGTTTGTTGAAGGAGCAATTACTGAGAAGCAG
>NZ_JBAWAC010000062.1:0-7033 GCF_049589095.1 Haladaptatus sp.
ACGGTGGTGATTCCACGCGAAAGCTGGGAGGAACTAGACGGGAATCCGGAAATACGCTACGTCGAGGAAAACGCGCAATCCGGGGCGTGACGCTGTCACTTCGGTGATGGTCAAACGGTCAGTGAAGATGAAACTGTGGTTTATTTTCACAATAGGGCAGGAAATTATATTAATACATGGTCTATTGTTACAGTTGCATGGTAAGGAAAGCCAAAGGCGTATCACGGCGTAAAATTCTCAAACTAACTGGCGGTTCGCTCGCGGCGGCGGGTGCGACCGGATTCGCGGCGGCAAAGCCGACGGACACGGTGGAGGTGAACGTCGGGTTCAAGAGCGCACGCGGACGGGCGATGACCCGAAGCAGTGCGGACGACGTGGTGCGGGAGTTCGACTCCATCGAGGCGATGACGATTCGCGTCCCGAAACGGGCGGCGACCGCGCTCGAAAAGAACCCTCACATCCGCTACGTCGAGGAGAACGGCACGATGCACGCACTCGGCCAAACGCTTCCGTGGGGCGTGGACCGCGTGGACGCTGACGTCGCACACGACAACGGTGACACGGGTTCCGGTGCCGACATCGCCATCATCGACACGGGAATCGACTCGGATCATCCCGACCTGCAAGCCAACATCGGCTCTGGAAAGGCGTTCGTCAAGTGTCGTGGCGGCAAGAGTACGTGCCGAAACGATTGGGACGACGACAACGAACACGGTACACACTGTTCCGGCATCGCGGACGCCATCGACAACAGTCAGGGTGTCGTCGGCGTCTCGACGCAGGCGACGCTCCACGCCGTCAAAGTACTCAACAACCAGGGTAGCGGGTCGTACTCGGACATCGCGGCGGGTATCGAGTACGTCGCGGATCAAGGGTGGGACGTCGGGAGCATGAGCCTCGGCGGTTCGTCCGGTTCCTCCACGCTCCGTGATGCGTGCCAGTACGCGGTGGACAACGGCGTCTTCCTCGTCGCCGCGGCGGGCAACAGCGGTCCGTGTACCGACTGCGTCGGCTACCCCGCAGCCTACCCAGAAGTCATGGCAGTCGGTTCGACCAACTCCTCGGACGGTCTCTCGTACTTCTCCAGCACCGGATCGGAAGTCGAGATCGCCGCACCCGGCAGCAGCATCTACTCGACCGTCCCCGGCGGCTACGACACCCTCTCGGGAACGTCGATGGCGACCCCGCACGTTGCGGGGACCGCCGGTCAGTTGATGGCCAACGGGGCGTCGAACACACAGGCGCGGGACACGATCAAGCAAACCGCGGAGGACATCGGCCTGTCGAGCAACGAGAGTGGCGCAGGGCTCCTCGACACGGCGACCGCACTCGGTCTCGACTCCAGCGACAACTAACCGGTCAGTTCGGTAGCCGACCACCGTCCCCCGATTTATACGAAATTTATTATCCGATAGAAAGTTAATATCTCTCTAATTTTACTTATACTAAGTAAAATAGTTAATTTTTTAAATCTATGTTTCATTCTACCATATAGTATGGTAAGGAAAGCCAATAGCGTATCACGACGTAATATTCTCAAACTGACCGGTGGCTCCATCGCAGCGGCCGGTGCGACTGGCTTGGCATCGGCCGAGCCGACGGACAAGGTGGAAGTGAACGTCGGGTTCAAGAGCGCACGCGGACGGGCGATGACCCGAAGCAGTGCGGACGAAGTCGTCCGGGAGTTCAACTCCATCGAGGCGATGACGATTCGTGTGCCGAAACGGGCGGCGACCGCGCTCGAAAAGAACCCCCACATCCGCTACGTCGAGGAGAACGGCACGATGGAAGCCCTCGCTCAGACGACGCCGTGGGGCGTGGACCGCGTGGATGCCGACGTCGCGCACGACAACGGTGACACGGGTTCCGGTGCCGACATCGCCATCGTCGACACGGGAATCGACGACGACCACCCGGACCTGCAGGCGAACATCGGCTCGGGCAAGTCGTTCGTCACCTGTGGCAGCGGCGGATACACGGGTAGCTGTATCCTCTACGGGAACAGCAACTCCTGTAACGACTCGTGGTCCGACGACAACAACCACGGGACGCACTGTGCCGGTATCGCGAACGCCGTGGACAACAGCCAGGGCGTCGTCGGCGTCTCGACGCAGGCGACGCTCCACGCCGTCAAAGTGCTCGACTGTTCCGGAAGCGGGTCGTTCTCCGACATCGCGGCCGGTGTCGAGTACGTCGCGGATCAGGGGTGGGACGTCGCCAGCATGAGTCTCGGTGGCTCCTCCAGTTCGCAGACGCTCAAGGACGCGATCGAGTATGCGTACGACAACGGCGTCGTTCTCGTGGCGGCGGCAGGCAACGACGGCCAGTGTACCGACTGTGTCGAGTACCCCGGTGCCTACTCCGAGACGATCACCGTCGCGTCCTCGAACGACAGCGACGAACAGTCCTCGTTCTCCAGCCAAGGTCCGGAAGTCAACATCATCGCCCCCGGCACCGACATCTACTCGACCGTCCCCGGCGGCTACGACACCTACTCCGGAACGTCGATGGCGACCCCGCACGTCGCCGGTGCGGTCGGACAGCTCATCGCACAGGGCTACTCGGCGCGCGACGCGGAAGACCAGATCCTGAGCACGACCGAAGACCTCGGCCTGTCCAGCAACGAGCAGGGCTACGGCCTCCTCGACGTGTACTCGGCGGTCTAATCCCGACGATCGCATCATCACCAACACGCCGTCCTCAGCATTAATACGGCCGCATCATCGCTAACACGGCCGCGTCATCAGCTGACGGCTGTATCTCCATCAATATTACCGGCGGCATTTTTCATCAGGGGTTCCGAATCATCGAGTCCGAAGAGAGAAAGAGGGGGAGAGTTGGAGCGAAGGGGACAACCTTTTCGAACTAGCGAAACGAACTGGAAATAATGACGCTCGAAAGCGAAGTAACGGCGACGCCGACGGACGGAACCGTCGAATTCGAACTGCGGGTGAAAAACACCGACACCGACCCCACGAACGTGACGTTCCGGAGCGGCCTCAAGACCGATTTCGCCGTCCTCGACGACGGCGCAGAGATCTGGCGCGCGAGCGACGGGCAGATGTACACGCAGGCGCTCCAGAACGTGGCGTTCGACCCGGACGTCGAGAAGACCTACTCCGGCGGGTGGCCCGACGCGAAACCGGGCCAGTACACCGTCGTCGCGACGCTCGAAATCATGGAGGAGGACGTGGAAGCACGGACCGATTTCAGGGTCTAACCGACTTTCCACTCAGTTCCTCAGTTCGTCGTACAACTGTTCTGCCGCGCGTCGAACCGCCTCGTCGCTGCTCTGGGAGGGCTTCCAGCCGAGCGCCGACAGTTTCTCGATGGAGAGGCGCATCTTGGGTACGTCGCCCGTCCATCCGCGGTCGCCGCCGGTGTACTCGTACTCGGGGTCGAGTCCCATCACGTCGGCCACGATGTCCGCGATGGTGTTCACCGAGGTGGTCGTCCGCGTCCCGAGGTTGTACGTGTTCATCGCCTCGTCGGCGTTCTCGACGACGTAGCGGATGGCCTCGGTACACTCGGTGACGTGCATGTAGGACTTCTCCTGTAGGCCGTTGCCGAGGATGGTCAGCACGTCCGGGTTGTCGTCCAGTTTCTCCACGAAGTCCGGGACGACGCCAGCGCCGAACCGCGGGCCGACGATGTTGGCGAAACGGAAGTTCCAGACGGTGAAGTCGTACGAGTGGGCGAACGTCGAGAGGAGGGCCTCCTCGGAGAGTTTCGCGGACCCGTAGATGCTGATGGGTTCGAGCGGCGCGTAATCCTCCGGCGTCGGCCTCGGTGCCTCGCCGTAGACGGTCGAGGAGGAGGTGAAGACGAAGTTACTCACCCCGACCTCGTCCATCCGTTCGAGGATGTTGTACGTCATCTCGCCGTTCTCCTCGAACTGCGGGCGCGGGTCGTCCGTGTTGACGTACTTGTCCGCCGCCGCGAAGTGGAAGACGGCATCGAAGTCGCCGTCGATGACTTCGGCAGTCGCCGACTCGTCCGTCAGATCCGCCCGCACGAACTCGGCGTCGTCGGGAATCGACGACTCGATCCCGTTGGAGAGGTCGTCCGCGACGACTACGTCGTTGTCCGCAACGAGGTCATCGACCATCTGAGAACCAACCAGACCGGCACCGCCGGTTACGAGGATCCGCTTTCCTGTAAGCTGCATGCTCGCTTGTGTGATTGTTTCCGGCAAGTGTGTTCCGGTCCATCGTCCGACCCCCCGAAACGAGGTTTTGGATTGGAAACGACGTCGTGCAATATTATCTAATTTTTCACTGAACGCCAATAATGCTTATATATGGATGTCGAAATGGTTTTCGGTATGACTGCTGAGACATACGGATTGATCAGCTTACTCCCGGCGCTGATTGCCATCGTGTTGACCCTCACCACGCGACAAGCGCTCCTCTCCTTGTTCGCCGGAATTTGGCTCGGTGCGACGATTCTCGTCGGATGGAATCCCATCGCCGGTGCCGCCCGAGGGTTGCAGTTCGTGGTGGCGAACGTCACCTCGACGTTCAACGTCAAACTACTGTTGTTTACGTTCCTCATCGGCGCGATGCTGGGGATGATATTCCTTTCAGGTGGTATGAGTTCGGTGGCGGACGCCATCGTCAAGCGGGTGGGTTCGAGTCGGCAAGCCCGGTTGGGGACGTCCATCCTGGGGATGCTCATCTTCTTCGACTCGTACGCCAGCACGATGATTTCCGGGTCCGTGATGCGACCTGTCACGGACCGTTTCGACGTGAGCCGGGAGAAACTGGCGTACATCCTCGATTCGACCACCGCGCCGACCGCGAGCATCGCGGTGGTCTCGACGTGGCTCGGTTACGAGGTCGGCCTCATCAAACAACAGTTCGACGCGCTGGGAATCGATAAGGAACCGTTCATTGTGTTCGTCCAGTCCATCCCGTTCCGTTTCTACAGCCTCTTCGCCATCGTGTTGGTGTTCATCATCGTCCTCACCGATTGGGACTTCGGCCCGATGCAGGCCGCCGAACGCCGCGCTCGGGAGAAAGGGAAAGTCCTCGGCGACGACGCCAATCCGTTGATGGAGACACAGGCGAGCGACATCGAGACGCCCGACCACGTCGATCCACGCTGGTGGTATTTTGTCTCCCCCATCCTCGTCCTCGTCTTCGTTACCGTGTTCAGCCTCTGGTTCACCGGGGGAGGAATGGACGGCGGTTCGTTCAGCAACGCGCTCGAAGACGCCGACACGGCGAGTGCAATCCTCTGGGCGGCGTTCGCGGGGTGCGGGACGATCCTCGCCATCCTCGTCGGTCACGCCCGCATCGAACTCGACGCGGTGAGCGACTCCATCTTCGAGGGGTTCAAGATGGTGATGTTCCCGGTCGCCATCCTCTCGCTGGCGTGGAGCATCGGCTCGGTCAGTCAGAAACTGGGCGTCGGCGACTACGTCGTCAGTATCTCGCAGGGTATCATCACGCCCGAACTGCTCCCGGCCGTCATCTTCCTGAGCGCCGCGATCATCAGCTTCTGTATCGGCACCTCGTGGGGGACGATGGCCATCCTGTTCCCGGTCGCCGTTCCCTTGGCACACTCGCTCGGGTCACCGCTCGTGATGGCCATCGGTGCCATCCTCACGGGGTCGCTCTTCGGTGACCACTGCTCGCCCATCAGCGACACGACCGTCATGTCGAGCATGTTCGCCGCCAGCGACCACGTGGACCACGTCAACACGCAGATTCCGTACGCGATACTCGCGGCGGCCATCGCGACTGGAGCGTTCCTCATCAGCGGCTACACCGGAATTCCGGTGAGCGCCACACTCCTCCTCGGCGTCGCGCTGTTGATCGGTGTGACCTACTTCCTCTCCGAGTACGTCGGCGTCACCGACGAAATCGGCGTCGCACAGGCTTTCGAGTGAAATTCGAAACCCCCTAACCGAACCGGTTCCTTTTTCGGCGCATGCACGACGAACCGTCGGTCACGGTCGTTCGCCTCGGCCACCGGCCCGGACGCGACGAGCGAATGACCACCCACGTCGGACTCACGGCCCGCGCGCTCGGGGCGGACGAGGTCGTCCTCCCAGACAACGCGGGACAGTCACGGGACACCATCCGCGACATCACCGACCGCTTCGGCGGTCCCTTCGATGTCGAGTGCTCGGGTAGCCAGAAGGCGCTCATCCGGAATTGGGAGGGGAAGGTCGTCCACCTCACGATGTACGGTGAGCGCGTGCAGGACGTGGAGGGTGAGATTCGGGACGCCCATACGGGAAACGAGGAACCGCTCCTCGTCGTCGTCGGTGCCGAAAAGGTCTCGTTCGACGTATACGAAGCCGCCGACTGGAACGTCGGCGTGACGAACCAACCGCACTCGGAAGTCGCCGGACTGGCCGTCTTCCTCGACCGACTGTTCGACGGCCGCGAACTCGACCGCAAGTGGGAGGACGCTCAACAGCGCGTGATTCCGAAAGCGACCGGCAAGCAGGTCGAACCGGTCGACGAATAGTTCGGCTGGATTGCGATTCTGGGATCGTTGGTTCCGCCGACAACCTCGTTTGATGAGACTGATGCTCGGCGTCAATTCTGGCAGTGATCGTACGTCTCGTAGTCGAGACAGAGATCCAACAGTCGATCGAGCATCGATGAAGGTGTTCGCAAACGGACCATGTTCTCCTCTTCGTCGTGTTCGATGACTCCCATGGCGACTAGTTTGGGAAGGTGAACGTGTTGGAGGCTTACCATCGTGCGCCGGTGTGCCTCGGGTGTCATGTCCAGTTCCTCCGATTCGGCGACGATGATGTCGGTCAGAGCGTCGAGGGACGCACGTCCGTCGAACGTTTCGAGGAGGTGGTAGAGAACGAGACGACGGCGATAGTGCGACAACACATCGAACGAGCGACTCAATGAGGATCCAAGGTCCATCGTGCGGAAACCTACCGCTTGCCGATGGGTGTGCCCGTGGGTTGACGACTCAAATCTTTATATCGGGTCCTCCGTGACGGAGTTCCCGACCAGTGTGGCGGTTCCTTTGCGCAGGCGGACCGACAACGCTTGTGCGC
>NZ_JBAWAC010000063.1:0-2781 GCF_049589095.1 Haladaptatus sp.
GAACAAGGAGAACGGCTTTTTGGCGGCCAACTGGAGCCTCTATCAGAACCAGAAGCGACTCGCGGAGATCACCGACGAGTACGACGTCACCCTCCGCCTGTTCCACGGGCGGGGCGGGTCGATTTCCCGCGGCGGCGGCCCGATGAACGAGGCGCTGTTGGCGCTTCCCCGCGAGACCGTCTCGGGTCAGGTCAAGTTCACCGAACAGGGCGAGGCCATCGCCGAGAAGTACGCCAATCCCATCATCGCGGAGCGAAACGTCGAGCAGATGCTGGACGCCCAGATTCGGGCGCGGTACGCCTCCCTCGAAGAGGGTGAGGAGACGATTCCGGACGAGTGGGCCGAAGCGATGGACGTCGCGGCGGACGCCGCCCGCGACGCCTACCGCGACCTGCTCGAATCCGACGGCTTCGTCTCGTACTTCGAGAAGACGACGCCGATAACCGTCATCGAGGACTTGAATCTCGGGTCGCGGCCCGCGTCGCGCTCGGGCGAACGAACCGTCGAAGACCTCCGTGCGATTCCGTGGGTGTTCTCGTGGACGCAAGCCCGCTGCATCCTGCCGGGATGGTACTCGCTCGCCCAGGGGTTGGACGCCTACGGCGACATCGACACCCTCCGGGAGATGTACGAGAACTGGCCGTTCTTCCGGACGACGGTGGACAACGCTGCGATGGCGCTCGCCCGAACCGACCTGGAAATCACGGCGGAGTACGCCGACCTCGCACCGAAGCAACTGCGCGAGCAGTTCTTCCCCGAACTCCAGTCCGAGTACGAACGCTCGGTCGAACTCGTGTTAGAGATCACGGGACGCGATGACCTTCTCTCTCGGGAGTGGCTCCAGGAGAGCCTCTCCCGCCGGAACCCCTACGTCGATCCGCTCAACCTCCTGCAGGTACGACTGCTCCGGCAGTCGCACCTGACCGAGACCGAACGGCGAACCCTCCGGCTCACGGTGACCGGTGTCGCCGCGGGGATGAAAAATACGGGATAACGGGCGTCTATCGCTCAGATTCGGTCGATATCGCTCTCGGCTTCGCCGAGGTGGGCGACGATGTCGTCCAGTTCCTCGATCGTCGCCGCCTGCTTTTCGTTCGTCTCCGCTATCGACGACACCTTCTTCGATATCCGTGCGGACCGTTCGGCCGCCTCGTCTATCATGGTGGCGACCTCCTGTGTACTCGCGGCCTGTTCGTCCGTCGCGGAGGTGATCTGCTCCATCCCGACGGCCGTTTCGGTGGCCGATTCGACGATCCGTGCGAGTTTCTCGCTGGTTCGTTGGACGGCGGTGACCGTCTCGCTGATCGAGGCTTCGCTCTCGCCGAGGCTGTCGAGCGTGCTCTCGGTCCGGGACTGGATGCGGTCACCCATCGACTCGATTTCGGCGGCGCGCTCCTTCGACTCCTCTGCGAGCGATTTGACCTCCTCGGCGACGACGGCGAACCCGTCGCCAGCCTCGCCTGCCCGTGCGGCTTCGATGGAGGCGTTCAGCGCCAGCAAGTTCGTCTGGTCTGCCACGTCGTTTATCATCTCGACGGCATCGCTGATTTCGCCCACCGCGTTCTGGAGTTCCTCCGCGTCCTCGACCATGCTCTCACGGGCGTCCTCCGTCGATTTGGTCGCGCCGATGGCCCGTTTCCCGAGTTGCTTTCCCTCCTCGGCGAGCGTCTGGGATTCGCGGCTCTGTCGTCCCACTTCGCTCGCGCTGGCCGCGATTTCCTCGACGGTTGCGCTCTGGGTGGACACCTCGCTGGCGATTCGGTCCATGTTGTTCGATTGCTCCTCGGTCAATCCGCTGATTTCGGCGGAACTCGCCGCGACGTCCCCCGCTGACTCGTGTGCATCGAGAACGTGTTCCTCGGTCGATTCGCGCAGGGTGCGCGACCGCTCGATTTCCCGCTTCATCTGCCGACTATGCGAGTGGACGTAGGTGTCCGCCGTGATCTGCATGTCGAGGTTGAGCACGCGAAGCACAGATAGCATCTCCTCGAAGCTCTCGTGTACCGCGTCCCGGACTCCGCCGAGGAGGTCGTCGGCGTTCGTGGACGAGGCGAGTTGCCCGCCGTCGGTCATCGCGGACGAAAACTCGTCACGGACCATCGCTTCGATCTCGTCCTGCAGTCGTTCTTCCACGATGGACGAGATCAGGTCGTAGTAGACGCCGTACTGTCCGATGTAGTGGTTCAGCGGCATCCCAAGCATGTCGTGGAGCTTTCCGATCCGCGCGCGGTTGCGGACGTACTCGGTTCCGTAGGACCCGTCGGCGAGCGTGACGAGATACTCCCCCTGCGTCCGCTTGAGCGAGTCGATGGTGCGCGTGGAATTCTTGAGAATCCCGTCCGTTTCCTCGTCCAACTGGAGGTTCGCGTAGAATCGGTCGGCGATCTCCGCGCGATGGTCCTCGAATACGGGACGGAGGGCGGCCAGTCGTCGAGCGTCCGCGCTATCGAAACCGAGGAACGACTTCCGTCGCTCGATTTCCGCCATGTCGAGACCCATCTCCGAAAGCTGTTCGTCCATGTCCACCCGCTTCCCGAGAGCGGAGTTCCCGAATACGTCGCCCGCTGAGTTCATGGCTGGAATTGGGGCAAACATATTTAAATTATTACCGTTCTCAGAGCCGGAGAGTCGGCGGAAAACTAAAGAGATACGGGCTGTATTCGGGACGTCGGAAGAGAATTGTTCGATTTGAATATAATTCGGCAGGCGGTCCAGACGACCGACCGGAATCGGACGACCTTTCCCCGCGCACGGCCGAACCGCGAACGTGAGCGTAGACAC
>NZ_JBAWAC010000064.1:0-19540 GCF_049589095.1 Haladaptatus sp.
GAGTTTCCACCGTCGACGACGACGTCGTCCGCGTCGAGGTACGGTTCCAAATCTTCGAGGGCGGCGTCCACGGGGTCACCGGCGGGAACCATCAACCAGATCCGTTTCTCGTCGCCGAGTTTCTCCGCGAGGTCCGCGACCGAGTCGGCCGGTTCCGCGCCCGCTTCCGCGGCGGATTCGACGGCCTCCTCCGCGACGTCGTACGCCACGATATCGTGTCCAGCGTCGAGGGTTCTGTCCACTACGATGCGACCCATCCGTCCGAGTCCGATGACGCCCAGTTGCATGGGTGAACCCTGCGTGGCGGGGGTGGTAGGGGTTGCGATTTCGCGGAGTCAGTATATTCGACTTGTCACGCGACTTCCCGAGTCCGTCGTGTTGTCGCCGTAGGATTCGGGCGTATCGACGCCGAGAAGTCGAACCGTATCGGTCGAACCGTTCGAATACTGGATATCCAGCGTGTCGCCGTCCACGACGTCCGTGACCGTTACCTGTTCGCTGTCAGTTATCGACGCCGCGGTCGGCCTGCTGGCTAACCCGCCGATGATACCGAGGATCAGGAGAACGAGAGCAATCATGAGAACTCGCTTCCGAGTTGTTGCATTTATTTATACAATTAAAATCAATATATTGTACTATGAGTATTTTGCATGTGAAGAGACACATCGATAGCAATCGATGCAAAACTGGATGGCAGCCATCGGAACTTCTTCGGCAAAATCACTTTTCTTTCCAGTCTTTCAGGATTTAGGGGGATTGCGCACCTGACCCCTACGTCGCTCGGTCGAGTCACGAGCCATGGACTCGAACGACGAGAATCGTTTGTATCTTTCATCCGGTCCAAACAAATAACAACACGGGGGGTGTGTTGAGGGTATGAATGAGGACAGAATCGTTTGGCGATTGAACCTCGTTATCGTTCTCCTCTGTCTCATCGCCTTCTTCGTTACGATACCGTATCTCATGTTCCTCGTCCGGAACTTCCCGAATTTCCTCTTCGCCGTCGTCACGGCTCTCGGAACGATGGGCGGATTCCTCCTCTTTAGGACGTATCGGACGGTTCGGAGTTGATTTCACGGGATCAATGGACGGGAACCTTTATCAGCGACGCCGCGCAGAGTCACAGGTATGAGCGCGATGGTGTCGGTAGTACGTCTGTAGCGTAGACAACGAGTCGATAGTGTTTCTCGCCGATTCACCATTTAGCGACAGGGATTTGCAGCCATGACTGACGTTCCAAACGACTACGAACCAGAGCGTATCGAGCGAAAGTGGAAGGACGAATGGCAAGACTCCGACGTGTACACGCCGGATGGCGATCTGGAGTATGTCATCGACACGCCGCCACCGTACCCGACGGGTAACCTTCACATCGGCCACGGACTCCAGTGGAGTTACATCGACTTCGCGGCGCGCTACCACCGACTCAAAGGTGAACAAGTCCTCTTCCCACAGGGATGGGACTGTCACGGTCTGCCGACCGAGGTGAAGGTCGAGGAGAACCACGACATTCACCGCACCGAAGTCTCCCGCGAGAAGTTCCGTCAGCTCTGCATTGAGCACACCGAGGAGCAGATCGACTCGATGAAGGAGACGATGAACGAACTCGGGTTCTCCATCGACTGGAACGCGGAGTTCCGCACGATGGACCCCGAATACTGGGGGAAAACCCAGCGCTCGTTCGTCGAGATGGAAGATCACGTCTACCGCGACGAACACCCCGTCAACTGGTGTCCGCGCTGTGAGACCGCCATCGCGGACGCGGAAGTCGAGAACGAGGACCGAACGGGAACGCTCTACTACGTCACCTTCGACGGCGTGGACAACAATGATATAGAAATCGCAACCACGCGCCCCGAACTGCTCGCGGCGTGTGTCGGCATGGCTGTCGATCCCGAGGACGAACGCTACGCCGACCGCATCGGCGAGACGTTCGAAGTCCCGCTGTTCGGGCAGGAAGTGGAACTCGTCAGCGACGACGACGTGGACGGCGAGTTCGGGACCGGCGCGGTCATGATCTGTACGTTCGGGGACAAACAGGACGTGGACTGGTGGGCGAGACACGACCTCGACCTCCGTCCAGTGTTCACCGAGGACGGCCACCTGAACGAACTCGCGGGTGAGTTCGAGGGATTGGCCATCGACGCGGCGAAAACGGAAATCGCCGACGCGTTGGCCGAGGAGGGCTACCTGAACGATTCGGAACCGACCGAGCAGTCCGTCGGCACCTGCTGGCGGTGTGATACACCCATCGAAATCCTCTCGAAAGAACAGTGGTTCGTCGAAGTCGAACCGGACAAAATCGTCGAGAAAGCACAGGAAGTCGAGTGGATTCCCGAGCACATGTACGCCCGTCTCGAAGAGTGGGCGGACGGGATGAGCTGGGACTGGGTTATCTCCCGCCAGCGCGTCTTCGCCACGCCGATTCCGGCGTGGGAGTGCGAGGAGTGCGGCCACTGGCATATCGCGGACATCGACGAACTGCCGGTCGACCCGACCGAAACCGGTCCCGCCACCGGCGACTGTCCCGACTGTGGCGCGGACGCGTGGACGGGCGAAACCGACGTGATGGACACGTGGATGGATTCGTCCATCACACCGCTACACATCACGGGATGGCCCGAGGACCTCGACTTGGACGAGTTCGAACCCGTTTCGCTGCGCCCCCAGGGCCACGACATCATCCGGACGTGGGCGTTCTACACGCTCCTCCGCGTCGGCGAACTCACCGACAAACGGCCGTGGGACGAAATCCTCATCAACGGCATGGTGTTCGGCCCGGACGGCAACAAGATGAGCAAGTCGCGCGGCAACGTCGTGACGCCGAAGGACGCCGTCGCGGAGTACGGTGCCGACTCGGTTCGACAGGCGCTGGTGCTCGGCGGACAACCCGGAAGCGACGTGCAGTTCCAGCCGAAGGAAGCCACCTCGGCCTCCCGATTCCTCACGAAGGTCTGGAACATCTTCCAGTTCTCCCGGAACCACTTCGACGAGAGCACGCCGGAAATCGCGGACCCGGCCTACCGCGACGCGGACCGGTGGATCCTCTCCCGACTCTCGAACGCGGCTGACAGCATCGCCGAGGACATGGAAGCCTACCGCTACGACCGGGCGCTCAGAACGCTCCGCGAGTTCGTTTGGGATGACCTCGCTGACGACTACCTCGAACTCGTGAAAGGCCGCCTCTACGAAGGTCGTCCGGGCGAGCGGAACGCGGCCCGCCACGCGCTCTACACGTGCGTTTCGGCCGTCGTCCGCATGCTCGCGCCGTTCTCGCCGTTCTTCGCCGAGGAAGTGTACAGCCACCTTCCCGGCACGGAAGCGAGCATCAATCAGGCCTCGTGGCCCGACGTCGAGATGCACGACGAGGAGGCCGAACTCGCGGGCGACATCATCGCCGAAGTCGCGAGCGAGGTTCGAGCATGGAAATCCGAGGAAGGAATGGCTCTCAACGGTGAAATCAACCGTATCGAGCTGTACGACGACTCGGAGCGCCACCCCGACACCTACGACCTGAGCGAAGCCGTGAACGGCCCCGTCTACCTCGAAGAGGGACGACCGAACGTCGAACTCGCACCGGTCGGCATCGATCCCGATCACTCATCCATAGGTCCGAAGTTCCGCGACAAGGCGGGTGCCGTCGTCGGTGCACTCGAATCCGCCGACCCCGCAGAACTCAAGGCCCAATTGGACACCCACGGAGAAATCACGCTCGACGCGGCAGGCGAGGAGGTCACGCTCGACGGTGATTGGGTCGAAATCGAGGAAGAGTACCGCGCCGAAAGCGGCGAGGAAGTCGAAGTGCTGGAGACGGAACACGCGACGGTCCTCGTCTTCCCGTAGCGCCGTTGAATCGCCGGACCTTTTCTCGTCGTCTTCGATTTGGGGGTATGGACGACCGAGTTCACGGACACGCGGAGATTCTGGTCGATTGGAGTGCGCGGGTCGAAGAAGGCGACGACGTCGTCGTCGTGGTCGATGAGGGTGCACACGACCTCGCCGTCGCCGCCGGCGAGAAACTGGGCGAGCGAAACGCGAACATGCTGACCGTGTACCGGTCCGATGAGATCGAACGGGCGTTCCTTCGGACACACGACGGCGACTTCGACGAGAACCCTGCACCCGAACTGGCGATGTACGAGAACGCGGACGTCGTTCTCGTCCTCTCCGGAACGCGCAACACGATGGGGAAGGCCGACGTTCCGGGGGAGACGAAGCAGGCATACGACAAATCCCGGATGCTCATCCGCGAGACGCGCCTCGGAACGGACTGGGTTTCGACACAGCATCCCACGCGTGCATACGCACAGCAGGCGGGGATGGCTTACAAGGAGTATCGGGACTTCGTGTACAGCGCCGTACTCCGCGACTGGAAGGCGCTGGCCGATGAGATGGAGAAGATGAAGACGCTCATCGACGAGGGAAGCGAGGTTCGAATCGTCAAGGAGAACACCGACATCACGATGTCCATCGAGGGGAGAACGGCGGTCAATAGCTCCGCGTCGGTGGCGTACGACTCACACAATCTCCCCAGCGGCGAGGTGTTCACGGCACCGCACGCGACCGAAGGCGAGGTGTTCTTCGACGTGCCGATGACCCATCAAGGGCAACACATCCGGGACGTTCAGCTCACGTTCGAGGACGGGGAGGTCGTGGCGTTTAGCGCCGACACCGGCGAGGATGTGCTGGCGGACATCCTCGACACCGACGAGGATGCACGCAAACTCGGCGAACTCGGCATCGGCATGAACCGTGGCATCGACCGCTTCACCGACAGTATCCTCTTCGACGAGAAGATGGGCGATACGATCCACCTGGCAGTCGGACGGGCCTACGACTCGTGCCTTCCCGACGGCGAAACGGGTAACGACAGCGCCGTCCACGTCGATATGATCACCGACATGAGCGAGGACTCGCGCATGGAAATCGACGGTGAGGTCGTCCAACGAAACGGCACGTTCCGGTGGGAGGACGGGTTCGAGGAATAACCGCAAGAAGTTATTTCCACCAGTCACTTCTGCGCTCCCGCTCCGAAGCGTGTTGGAACGGCGGTGCGAGTTCCGACTCGTCGAGGCCGAATCCGTAACCCAACCAGTAACCGGTGTACCACCCGATAGTGTCGGTATCGACGCCCGAAATCGAGATGGTGAGCTTATCGTACTCCTCCAGTGCGGAGTCGCCGTCGGGATCGGTGCCACGGACACCGCCACAGGAGCCGCTCGTTCCGGGGCTGCACGGAAGCGTCTCGGGGAACTGAATCACGATATCGGCCGCGGATCGATTCCTCGTGAACGAGAACGTAGCGTTCGACGGAACCGTCCCGTCCGCGCCATCGGCGTAGTAGTCGAGCGCGTGCCGGACCTGCTTTTTGACCGCGGCGCGGTCCTTCGTCGCGCCGAGATACACCGTGAAATCCGGGTCCCCCCATGGGAGATCGCGCTCGGTCGCGTCCGGTTGGGGCCGCGTCGAGAGTGCCGCCGAGGCGGCCATTATCGACTGCGGAGCGGAACTGTGGTTCAACCCGAGCGTGTGGCCGAGTTCGTGTTTCAGGATGAGAACGGTCGAACCGTTCGAAAACGAGTCGTCCACGTCGATTCGCATGGGACGGGAAATCTGTGCCGAGTCGGTGATGTACGGTGCACAGCCAGCGGCGTTTTCGACGCGGGGACAACTTTTCACGGTATCGACGAAGTTGATCACGAGATCGGGATGTTCCGCGTTCGGCGTCAACTCGTACTGAATCGAGTAGCCAACGTACTGCTCGCTGTGGTTCTCCCAGTAATCGAGCGCCTGTCGTATCTCGGGAGCGTAGTTACGCGAACCGTCGGCACTCGCGTTGATCGCAACCTGCACTGGCCCGTCCCCCCACGGGTTCGTGCGGTCGGCGACCATTCCGGTTCCCGTTTCCGTTCCTGTCTGTTGGTTCACCGTCCGCGTCGGGTTGGTCACGGTGTGTGTCGTGTAGTCGAACTGCGCGCCAGCACACCCTGCGAGGACGAGACAGGCAACGAGCAACAGTACACGCTGCTTCATCGTTACGTTATCCGACGCTAGCCCTATCAAACCTTCTGGCCTCGGAAAATCCAGTTCGGAGATTGCTTGGAAATACGACTCTTGATCGAGGCGGGCTATTATTATCAATGTTGTACTAATGTATTGAATCGATCAACGTATTTCGTTCAGTGAATAATTGGAACCGATTTTAGGGTGCTGATAACGGGTTAATCGCTCATTGGAGGACGAATTCGGACGTTCCAGATCGTTCCACAACGTGATTGTCATCGCTGATTGACCGTTCAAAACCGTTCAATCCGTTATGATTCTGTTGTAATAGGAAACTGGGCATAACCATCGTTCTCACTTATTGGGGGTGATACCGATAGCCAAACTGGGCAGCATGACGCACATTAAAGCAAGCGTCGCCGTGGCGATAGTTGCGATAGAAATACTCGCTGGGGTCGCATTACTGGCCGTCGCATTTGGTATCTAAATGAATAGCGGCTGAGGGGAGTAAGCCCCCTTCTGTTCGGCCCAGTATTCGGCTCAGCGTCCGAACCATCCCCGGATTATCTCCGGAGACACGTCGGAAGACTCCGACGGCGTGTCCGGGCTACCAATATGGCACGGACTTGCACCGGCAAGGATTCACCGTTCCATCCATTCTTCGCGGTCCGCGTGTCGACAGCGTCGGCACGCATCGACGCGGCGGTTTTACCGTCGCGCCGTTCCGGTGGCACTGCCACCGGATCCCTCGGTGGGTTAACTCCCTTCCCTCTCGGGTCGGTTCGCACACCTCATCGGTCACGCGAAGTGGTCTCGTTTCTGTTTCAGAGCCAGTGGTCTCCCACTCCGGACTTGCGTCCGGTTGCCTACCCGGCGGGTGGGGGGACTTTCCTCACGTAGGTACCGGAAACCGGTACCGTCCGCACGCGGCGATTACCACGTGCACCGCGGAAACCGGGCTCCCTCTGCCGAGGAAAGCTAGTCTTTGCACGCGTTTAAGCCGTTCGATACGAATAGTCATGGGCCCTTAAAGCCGGCCAGGTTGAAGGGAAGCGTTGAAGGTGTTTGTATGCATAAACCATCTGTATGTCTGAGGCACAGGCAGTAACCCTCTCCTACGAGGATGGCACGCGCGCGGTCGAACTCGCTCGGGAGGCAGTCAATTCTTACGTGATCAACGGACAACGAGAACAGCCAGGAAGCATGCGAGAAGCGTTCTACGCACGCACTGGCGTATTCGTCCGGCTCGAATCCACCCGTGGTCGTGGAAGCCTACGCGGGTGCGCAGGTGCCTACGACACGAGCGAACAGTTGGGGCACGCGATCGTCGATTCCGCCATCGCGGCGGCGAGCGAGGATTCGTGCGGGTCGGAAATCGAACCCGCAGAGTTGTCGAATCTCAACATCTCCGTGTTCATCGTCGAGGATACCAAGTTATCGAACGATCCGGCAAACGACATTCGGCTAGGGCGACACGGGGTCGCCATCGAAGGTCGTGGCGGTGCAGCGTGGATGTATCCGACCCTGCCGGTCGAACACAACTGGAGTACATTCGAGTATCTCGACCGAACGTGTCGCAAGGCTGGTCTCCCGCACGGGGCATGGGAAGACGACGACGTGACGGTAACACTCGTCGACGGACCGGTGTTCCGCGAGCGCGAACCAGAGGGGAGTATCGAGCGGATTTAAAAGTTGACGGCTGCCGCGTCTTCTTCAGCACGGCGAGCAGCAGCATCGATACCGAACTCCCGTACCAGTTCCCCATCACGGATCAGCGGCTGTAGCAGCTTCTCACCGTCCGCGTCGTGGCGTGCGAGACCGACGTCATGGCCGCCATCGGCCGTACGATACACCTGTTTTCGTCCGGAGAGCTTACCGCGCTTGGACACCGGTTCGCCATCGACTTCCACGATGTCGAGCGCGAAGTCGACCGGATTCGCGTCGCTGACGTAGCTTCCGACGCCGAAGCCGTCCACGATATCGCCGAGATTCCGGAGTTCTGCCGGGCCGAGACCGCCGCTTGCGAAGATATCGACGTCCTCGAAGCCGTGTGAATCCAGTTCCCAGCGGAGTTCCCGTAGGATGTGTTCGAAGTTTCCACGCCGCGACCCCGTGGTGTCGATACGAACGCTGTCGAGGTCGTCGCCGAGCGTGTGCGCCGCGCGTAGTACCTCGTCCTTTTCGTCGGAGAAGGTATCACAGAGCGCGACACGGGGAACGTCCTCGCCGACCGCGGCATCGAACGCACGCCATGCGTCCTCCTGGTTGCCGTTCCCGAAACAGATCATCAACGCGTGGGGCATGGTGCCGCCGGGTTCTCGTCCCAGTACCTCACCGGCCGCGACGTGCGAAAACCCGTCCAATCCCGCGACGAGCGCGGAGCGCTCGACCACGGCCGCGATCGACGGATGGACGTGCCGCGCACCGAAACTCAGGACTGTGGACTCCGGGGCCGCGAGCCGTGCTTCGAGCGCGTTCGTCGCCATTCCCGACGCATGCGAGAGAAATCCCAACAGCGACGTTTCGTATCGTGCGAAGTCGAGATAGTCGCCCTCGATGGACATGACCGGTCCGCCGTCGAACAGTCGACCTTCCGCCATCGCGTCCACGTCGATGGGAAGCCCGGAGAGAAGGTGGGCCGCGTCTTTCACGCCGGAGAGGAGTTCGAACTCGCCGGTCGGGAACTGGTCTGCGGTCACTTCGGCGACGACGTGCGGGTTCTTCCCGACCGCTTCGAGCGTCGTCTCTGTACGAAGGAAGTAGGCATCCGTCGCGGTTCCGTCGCGGATTGACTCCTCGGAAACCACGTCGAATCGGTCGCTCACGCGAACCACCTGTCTTGCATATCCGGGGGTATTCCCCGCGAGAGAGAAAAAAGGCCGGATTCGTCGGTGTGAAAAGCGGAAACTGAAACGACGGTCGATTCGAAGCGCTGTGATACGTCGTTGCGCTCTACGATGCGGTGTTGCTGTGAACGTGCGAGAGGTCCGACACCGTCGGCGCGTTCACGATGGTGACGGTGTTACCGTTCTGCCGAACTTGGAAGGCATCACCGAAGCCGGTACTGTCTGGCACCGTCCACGTGTTTTGCTTCCCGTCGACCTTCTTCGCGTCGTGGTAGTTGAGCAGTTTCTTGTAGGCGTTCACGAACTGTGTCGCGTCCTGTCTCGAATCCCACTTGGTCTTGAAGACGTAGCCGGTCTCGTTTTTCGGCTCGTTGGGGTTCGTGTAGACGACGATCTTGTCGCCGTCCCATCCGTCGGTCGGTTTGCTCTCGTAGTTGAGCGGATCGACCGTTTGCAGGTTGTCGCCGTTCTTGTTGAAGAAGTTCTGTGCGGGGACGATCTGTGTGGTTCCCTGGCTCTCGTAGTACGGATACATGAACATCGCGAAGATGCCCGTTTCACCGACTTGACCGTAGCTCGGTCGCCCCTGCAGTTTCAGACGTTTCCAGCCATCGCTCGTCGTATCCTGCACTGAGATGTTCGACGGTTCGTCGCTCGGATACTTCTCAGGGTGGATTATCTGTTCGGTGCTGGTGGGTGGGTTCGAGTACAACTGGTTGACACCCTCCCAACCCTGCTGCTTGCGGATGTATCGGATGAACGCGGGACCGTCGCTGTACGGTTGGTATTTGATGAGGTACGGTCCGATGTTGGCGAGATCGCCGCCACTACTCTGCTCGGTGTCCGAGAAGCACGTTCCCTTCCACTGGTTCTGACAGCGGTTCTGATAGAGGAACTCGATGTTGTTGGCTTCCCCTTCGAGCAGGCCATTGATGGCGTTGGTTTGTTCCCGGGTGGACTTGTTGAACGACGTGATGTCGAAATGCTGGTCCTGAAGTGCGTGCATCAGTTCGTGTGAGAGCGTACTCTCGCTCACTTTCAGGTGTTCGTTGTCGTTCGAGACGAGGACGATGGAGTCCTTCGACGGACTGTAGTAGCCACCGACGGACGAACCGGTGTTCGTGTTCTGCACCGCGATGGAGTCCGTCGATTCATTGATCATGAACAGCGATTCGTACTTCGCATTGTCGAACAACTGCCGGTTTGCGGGGACGGACTGGTTGCTCTGTTGCTTGCGGAACTCCTTTCGCGAAACGATCTTGACGGGGACCTTCTGCGTGAACTCCAGATGGCGTATCTTCTCGTCACGAGCCATCGCCCGATTGACGATCGCCTCGACTTCCGACTGATTGAAGCCGTCGCTCGCGTCAACGGAGAGTGTCTCGTTGTACCAATATCCGTTCTCCCAGCCGAGAACGTCGGATTTCGGGTCCGGCGGGTGAGTCGTTTTGTTCGTGTTCGGTCCGGACACCGCCGTCCCGTCGTTCTGCGATGTGTTCGTCACGTCAGGGCCGCTTTGCGTGCTCGTGCTCGTATTCGTGCCAGGGGCTTGGGCACACCCCGCGAGAACGAGCATGAGGGCAAGCGCAACTACGGTATATGTTCGCATTCTCGTGCCTGCAACGTAGGACTGCTATGTAAAAAAGCTCGTGAAAGCGAGGCAAAATAAACCTGACGCGAAACCGTTTCGTGAAAACCGCCCGTAGTCCCCAGTATGAACGTCGATTCCGACTCGACCGCCGTCATCGTCGTCGATATGCAAAACGGCTTTTGTCATCCGGATGGGAGTCTGTACTCCCCCGCAAGCGAGGACGTTATAGACCCGATTCGAGACCTCCTCGCGCGCGCTCGGGACGCAGGTGCGTCCGTCGTGTTCACCCGCGACGTGCACACGCCCGAGCAGTTCGAGGACACCCACTACTACGACGAGTTCGACCGCTGGGGCGAACACGTCCTCGAAGGTTCGTGGGAGGCCGAGGTCGTGGACGACTTCGACGTTCGCGAGGACGACCACGTCGTCACGAAGTACACCTACGACGCCTTCTACCAGACCGACCTCGAAGGCTACCTGAACGCCCACGACATCCACGACCTGCTCATCTGTGGGACGCTGGCGAACGTCTGTGTGCTCCACACCGCCGGAAGCGCCGGACTGCGCGATTTCAAACCCGTCATCGTGGAGGATGCGGTCGGCTACATCGAAGAAGGTCATCGGGACTACGCCCTCGAACACGCCGCATGGTTGTTCGGCGAAGGTGTGGAACTGGACGATATTGAGTTCGAATAGCGACGAAGGTTTTTAAATGAAGATGCGGCCAAACCCGCCACGATGATCGATACCAGAGACTGAAGGACGAATACGAAAGCAGCGCGGAGTAAGCCAAAACAGGGACTCGACAGCTCAGTGAATCTCCACCGAAATCGAGTCGCCGACCGAAAAGTCGTGGCCGGGACGGACGAGTTTCGCGCCGAACTGCTCCAGCGAGACGAACAGGGAGAGTCCGGTGATCGGTTCGCCGTTCGCACAAATCTCCACGTCGTCCCACGTCACGGTGCGACCGACGGCCCTCCCGACACGAGCGTCGAACAGTGAGACTGGCTCCGGGGCCACTGGTTCCGATTCCGTTTCCATTCGACCTTCCGGTGCGCGGAGCACGCCGCCGTCTCGCGGCGTTGCCGCTCGATATTCCGGTGTACGGAGTACGCCGCCACCTTCGTAGTGTGGCAGTCCACCATCCAGCACTACAGCGTCGCCGCCGACCGCGGCTTCGATACCCGCGAAGCGCTCGCCGGGAGCGGGATGCACCGGCGAATCGAGGACGACGAACGTCTCCCCGGTCTCGACCACTTCCCCGGTGCCGTCCCACGGAATCGGTTCCACGTCCACCGGGAGGTCGAGCGGGAGCGATCCGGATGCACGCACGGGGTTCGAATTTGGCTCGCGGAATCCGAGATGGATGTGGTTTGCGACCCACGGCGCAAAGAAGCCCGAGCGAACCAGCTCACCGAGTGAGTCGCCGACTTCGACCGTGTCTCCCGGCTCGACCGACGGATCGACGTGCAGGGTGCGCGCGAGGTAGTCGCCGGTATCGACCACGATGAGATGGTCGTGCTCCACGGCGTAGGGTTTCGACGGGGCCGTTACCGTCCGGGTTTCGACCACCTCGCCAGCGACGGGACTCGGCGCGAGGGGCGTCCGTGGCTCCTCGTTGTCGGGATAGAGGTCGATAGCACAGCCCTCGTCGTGTGCGGCGTACGGCGAGTTGTAGATCGAAAATCGAGGGTAACGCGACAACACGTCAGGGGGAAGCCCGACCATGAACCCTGTTACGAGCGGGAGCGTTTACATACATCGGGTCACAATAGTGGGCCATGCGTGTGCTGCGTGGGCAGGCGGAGACGCGGGATGAGGACCGGCAGGTCACTGCCGCGATGCTCACGGATACGGCGGACACGGAGGAATCCGCAGTTCGCGTCTGGACACCACATCGACAGATCGCGTTCGGGCGGCGGGATACCCGTGCCGAGAAGTACGACGTCGCGAAATCCGTCGCGCGGGCGTGTGGGTTCGAACCTCTCGAACGAAGCGTCGGTGGACGTGCCGTCGCATACACCGGAACGACGGTCGCGTTCGCCAAAACGGTCCCGCTGGCGGACATGCGAACGGGCATGGAAAAGCGGTACGCCGAAATCACGGAGGACCTCCAGCGCGCGTTCTGGCGACTGGGGGTTCCGGCCCAGCGCGGCGAGCCGGAACGGTCGTTCTGTCCGGGTGATTACTCGCTCCAGTGGAAGGGAAAGGTTGCCGGCGTGGCACAACGGGTTCGAACCGGTGCGGCGCTCGTTTCCGGCGTCGTCATCGTGGACGACCACGGTGAAATCGCGGGCGTCTTGGACCCGATTTATTCCGCCCTCGACGTCCCGTTCAATCCCGATTCGGTCGGGAGTATCGCCAAGGTGGACGGTGATAGCGACCCGGAGCGTGTCATCGAGATAATCGAGGAGATGTTGGTCGGTGGCGCGGACGTGACGGTCGAACACGTTGACCGAGGGATTTAGGACGGTTCCCGGAACAGTGGCGAGTATGCTCACAATCCGGAACGCGACGCTACCTTCTGGGAGTAGACGAGACGTTCGTATCGACACAGACGCCGGGAGGATATCGGCCGTCGGCTCTTCGCTCACGGAGTCCGGCGAGGTGGTCGATGCGACTGGAAAACTGTTGTTGCCCGGCGCTATCGACGCTCACGTCCACTTCCGCCAGCCCGGCTTTTCACACAAGGAGACGTGGGAGACCGGCAGCAAGAGCGCGGCCGCAGGTGGCGTGACGACGGTCGTAGACCAACCGAATACCAACCCACCGACGGTCGATGCCGCGTCGTTCGACGAGAAAGCCAAATTCGCGGCCGAATCCTACGTCGATTACGGCATCAACGGCGGTGTCACACCCGACTGGAATCCGGACGAACTGTTCGAGAAGCCGATTCTCGCGCTCGGTGAGGTGTTCCTGGCGGATTCGACCGGGAAAATGGGTATCGAGGAGGACCTGTTTCGGGTGGCGGTGGAGCGAGCGACGGACAACTACGTCGTCGTGACGGTGCACGCCGAGAACGCTGATCTGTTCGATTCGGACGCGAAATCCCGTGACGATGCGGACGCGTGGAGCGCTTACCGAACCGCGGAAGCCGAGGCCGACGCCGCCGAACGGGCGTGTAAAATCGGGAACGACCTCGACGCGCGACTGCACATCGCCCACACCAGCACGCCGGAGGGAATCGACGTGGCGAAGGACGCGGGTGCGACCTGCGAGGTGACGCCGCATCACATGTTCCTCTCGCGCGACCACCTCGACGAACTCGGGACGTTCGGGCGGATGAATCCCCCGCTCCGGAGCGAAGAGAGCCGTGAGGAAGTCTTCGCGCGCGTGGCGAACGGGACGGTGGATATGATCGCGACCGACCACGCGCCCCACACGCGCGAGGAGAAGGACGCCGGAATCTGGGACGCACCGAGCGGCGTGCCGGGCGTCGAGACGATGCTCCCGCTCCTGTTGGAGCAAGCACGCAAAGGGAATCTCAGCTACGAACGCGTCGCCGACCTCACGGCTCGAAACCCGTCGAAGGTGTTCGGTCTGCCGCGAAAGGGTCGAATCGAGGAGGGTCGGATGGCCGACCTCGTCCTCGTCGACCCCGACGAATCCCGCGAGATTCGGGCGGACGACCTCCATACCAACTGCGACTGGACACCGTTCGAAGGGTGGATGGGTGTGTTCCCCGAGATGACGATGGTTCGCGGTCACGTCGTCTTCGAGGATGGCGAGTTCGGCGAGCAAATCGGGGAAAACGTTCGAGCATAGACCCCGAAATTATCCGTCGTGGGGGTGTAGCGTGTAGCGACCCTATGCAAGCAGTCGTCCTCGCCGCCGGAAAGGGAACCCGTCTTCGTCCACTCACCGACGAGAAACCGAAAGCGCTGGTCGAGGTAGCCGGAAAACCGATCCTGACTCGCTGTTTCGAGAACGCCCTCGAACTCGATGCGGAGGAGTTGGTCGTCGTCGTCGGATACGAAGGGAAACGGATTCGAGAACGATACGGGGCGTCGTTCTCCGGCGTCCCGATAACGTACGTTCGTCAGGACAAGCAGTTGGGGATGGCACACGCGCTGTTGCAGGCCGAACCGTACGTCGAGGGGGATTTCATGTGTTTCGACGGTGACTGTGTGATCCGCGCGGACCTCGAACCGCTCGTCACACGACAGCGCGAAGCGGGAGTGGATGCAGTACAACAGGTCGAAGAAGTCCCGACCGAGGCGGCGCGCGTGAAGGCTATTTGTGACGTGACGGACGGCGGTGAGTTACTCGGAATCGAAAAGGAACCCGACGACCCGCCCGAACCGAGCCTCATCGCCGCGGGATTCGCGGTTTACAGTCCCTCGATCTTCGAGGCGTGTGCCGAGACCGAGTTGTCGGTGCGCGGCGAATACGAACTCGCGGAGTCCATCGAGCGGTTCGTCGCCGAGAATACGATGCTGGTGATGCAAACCGACGGATGGACGGTAAACGTCAACACTCCTGCGGAGCGGGACGACGCGGAGCGGCGACTCGTCGGTGATCGGTGATCGGCGATCTGCGATCTGCGATCTGCGGACGTTGGACAGTGGAGCCACCAAGATTAGGCACTCTCGCGACGATAGTCAGTGCGATATGCCGGGGGAGAACACGGTCGAGATACCCATCGATTCCGTTCGCCTCGACGGGTTTCTCGACGTTCCGGAGGGTTCGACGGGAATCGTGGTGTTCGCACACGGGAGCGGGAGTAGTCGGCACAGCCCACGAAACAACTTCGTCGCGGAGCGACTCCACGAGTTCGGTCTCGGAACGCTCCTGTTCGACTTGCTCACCGAAGCGGAGGACGAGACGTACGCGAATCGGTTCGACATCGGGTTACTGACCGACCGCCTCGGCGCGGCGACGAAGTGGCTCGAAGACGAGCGGGGAATCGCGGAGCGTCGTATCGGTTACTTCGGATCGAGTACGGGTGCGGCCGCTGCACTGCGTGCCGCCGCACGACGTCCGGACATCGGAGCGACGGTCTCGCGCGGTGGGCGTGTGGACCTCGCGATGGACACTCTCGCCGATGTGACCGCCCCGTCGCTGTTTGTCGTCGGCGGACGGGACACCGACGTACTCGAACTGAATCGGGAGGCGTACGACGAGTTGGGGTGTGAAAAGCGATTGGAGGTCGTCGATGGGGCGGGGCACCTGTTCGAGGAACCGGGAACGCTGGAGACAGTTGCGACCCTCGCCGGTGAGTGGTTCGTGTCGAAACTCGTCGAGCCTTAAGGAAGGAAGAAGGGGACCAATGCGAGAAGCAGTCCGGCGAGGACACAGAGCAACCCGTAGGTCTGATACCGCGCGACACCGAACTCGCCGAGTTCGCCGGTCGATGCGACCGCAACTGACTGTCTTATTCCAAACACTTCTCGCGGTTTCGTCGTGACGACGACGCCGAATATGGAGAATACGACGCCCACAAACAGTGTTTCGAAGACGACCATATCTTCCATAGCAATGATATAATAAAAAATGTTGCGGCTCAGTGTGCCGCACGCAAGACGGTCGTCATAACGACGACGCCGAGCATGCCGCCAGCGCCGAAACTTCCGATGGCCGTCATGGCTCGGCGGGACCCCGCCTCCGTCCAGTTCGAATTCGTATCGAGGTGCGCCTGCATATTTTCGATTGCAGCTCCGGCGAACACCGACCCCGACCAGCCGAGGATGGCGAACCCGAACGCGAGTGTGGCGACCGCGAACGTCTTCCGACTGGCGAACGAGACCGTCTCTCCATTAGCGACGACGAGGAGCATGGCAGCACTGCTGAGGACGATGCCAAAAAGTCCGAATCGAACGATGAGACGGAGTCGCGGGCGCAGATAACCGGCGAAGTCCATCAGTCGACCGCTTCGCGCATCCGGGGGTCGAGGGCGTCGCGCATCCCGTCACCGAGCAGGTTGAATCCCAGCACCGTGACCGCGAGGAAGAGGCCGGGGAAGAACGACCACCACCACGCGCTCGGAACGCTGAACAAGCCGTGATTGACACCATTCGCGAGCATCAGTCCCCACGACGGCGTTCCGGGGTCTGCACCGAATCCGAGGAACGACAGTGCCGCGAGGTCGAGGATGGCGAGACCGAAGTTGAGCGTACTCTGCACCGTAATGGGTGCGAGACAGTTCGGCAGGACGTGACGAGCCAAGACGCGTGCGTTCTGAGCGCCCAACGCCACCGTCGCGTCGATGTACTCGTCTTCGAGCACTTTCAGGGCCGCCCCGCGGACGACGCGGGCGAAGCGGGGCGTATAGACCAGCATGAGCGCGATGACTGCACGCCACATTCCCCAACTTCTCGGGAAAATGGCGACCAACGCGAGCGACAAGAGGAGCGATGGGAACGCCAGCAGCACGTCCATCGTCCGCATGATGACGTTATCGGTGAGGTCGCTGTAGTAGGCCGCGACGATGCCGAGTCCGACGCCGAGGGCCGTCGAGGCGACGACGGTCACCGTGCCGAACAGCATGGCGTACCACGCGCCGTAGAGGACGCGCGGGAAGATATCCCGTCCCAGTTGGGTCGTTCCAAAGGGATATTTCGCGCTCGGTGGGTGAAGGCTCGGTATCACCCCGATCTGCGTCAGTTTGATGGTTTCGAGGTCGATGGTTAGTCTCGCATAGACCGCCACCAGGAGCATGAAGACGATGATGGCGAGACCGGTGACTGCGAGGCGATTCGACAGGAGTTCGGAGAGAAACGGCGAGGCCTGTAAGCGTGCGAAGAACCCACGGGAAACCGTTTCGCTGTTTTCGGTTTGCGTGCTCATTGTTGAATCCTCGGGTCGAGATAGGAGTAGGTGATGTCCACGAACAAGTTGACGAGGGTGAACAGGAGTGCGAACATCAACACGGTCCCCTGCACCACCGGGAAGTCTCCGACTTCGATGGAGTTCACGAGCATCGTCCCGATACCCGGAATGCCGAAGACGGTTTCGGTCAGCACCGCACCGCCGAGGAGCGTACCGAACTGAATGCCGATGACGGTGACGACCGGAATCAACGCGTTCCGGAAGCCGTGTTTCAGCATCGTGATTTTGGTTCCCTGCCCCTTCGCGCGGGCGGTTCGGATGTAGTCCTGCCGGACGACCTCCAGCATGGACGACCGCATCATGCGCGAGATGAGCGCCATCGAGTAGATACCGATGACGAGTGCGGGCAAGAACAGGTGCATCACGGCCGACTGGAACGCCGCGAAGTTGCCGTTCAACAACGTATCGACCGTGATGAGGCCGGTAACGAGGTTGATACTGTACTGCGAGCCGATGCGGCCGCTCGGCGGGAACAGGTGGAGATACTGGGCGAACAGCAGGATGAGGAGCGGTCCGCTCCAGTAAATCGGGATGCTGATTCCAGAAAGCGCGCCGAATCGGGTGAGGTGGTCGGTCGCCGAATCCTGCTTGATGGCTGAAATCACGCCGAGCGGAATTCCGAACAGGACACCGATTATCTGCCCGTAAATCGCCATTTCGACGGTGACCGGAAGCCGGTGCAGGAGGATATTCGTGACCGGAACACCTTTTCGAATCTGATAGGACTGTCCGAGGTTGAGGTGAAGCGCCTTCCACAGGAAATCGAGGTACTGGACCCAAATCGGTCGGTCCAACCCCATCTGGTGGCGAACCTGCTCGACGAACGCCTTCGATGCACGTTGGCCGGCGACCACCTTCGCGGGGTCACCCGGAGACAGTTGCAGAATTGCGAAGACGAACGTTGCCACCCCGAGTAGTACGGGAACGAGTAGCAACAGTCGTTTGACAACGAACCGCTTGGATATCATCTACTCCAATCTCACTTACGAGGGGTCAAAAAATGCTCGTTAGTAAAGTTAGCCGTTGAGCTTCACGAGACGAAGGTACGGACCGCTGATGGGTGCGAGTTTGAACCCGCTGACCCGGTTGTGGACGCCACGAAGGTCTTTGGCGTGGTCCATGAACACCCACGGCGCTTCGTCGTGGGCGAGTTTACCCGCCTGCTGGTACTTCTTCTTTCGCGTCCCGTTGTCGTAGGTCACCTGCGCGTCCTCGACGAGCTTCATGAAGTCCGTGTTCGCCCATCCGGCCACGTTGAGCGTGTTGAAGTTCTCCGCGTCGAAGCTGACCCAGTCCTGTCCCTTCGGAACCTTGTCGATGGAGACGCCGGGGTGGAGCAGCGCGTAGTAGAAGTTGTCCGGGTCGGCGTTGTCCGTCATCCAGCCGAGGAAACACGCGTCGTGTTTTCCGCTACTGGTGTAATCGAGGAACGGGTCGAACGCCTGCTGGTTGATGGTCACGTCGATGCCGACTTGGTGCAGGTTGGATTGGACCGTCTGAGCCGCCTGAATCGGGCTCGGGTTGTACGTCCGCGGGTTCTTGAACGTCGCCAACTCGAACGAGAAACCGTCGCCGTAACCCGCTTCCTTCAGCAACTTCTTCGCCTTCTCCGGGTTGTGCTCGTACGGGCTGATGCTGTCGTTGTAGCCCATGACGCTTTCCGGAATCGGCTGGTTCGCCTCCTTCGCGATACCCTTGAAGATGGTATCGACGATGGCCTTCGTGTTGATGGCGTAGCTGAGGGCCTGCCGGACCTTCTTCTCCCGGAACGGATTCACCTTCGCCATGTTGAACGCCATGTAGCCGATGTTGATACCGGCGGCGGAGACGAGTTTCGCGTTGCTCGACTTCTCGACCTGCTGTGAGGACTGTGCGCCGAGGCCGTCGATGATCTGGGCGTCGCCCGAGTCGAGCGTCTGTGCGCGGGACGTGTTGCTCCCGACGACGGTGAACACGACCTCGTCGACGTGGGGACCGTCTCCCCAGTAGTCCGCGTTCTTTTCGAGACGGACGCGGTTGTTGCTCGTATCCCAGTTCTTGAGCTTGAACGGACCGGTTCCGACGGGGTCGGATTTGAGCTTCTTGCCCTTCGACTTGATGGCCTTCTTCGAGTGAACCGCGGAGACGAACATCGCGAGGTTCGGGAGGATGGGCGCGTACTTCTTCTCCAGGTTGATCTTCAGTTTGTGGTCGCTCGCCGCTTCCACGTTCTTGACGACGCCGAGCGTGTACGGCCCGTACGAGGAGGCGTACTTCTTGCCGGGGTAGTACT
>NZ_JBAWAC010000065.1:0-5762 GCF_049589095.1 Haladaptatus sp.
TCGCAGAGGGATCGATACTGCACCGCCGCGTCGCTTCCGGCGTAGTTCCGCTCCGCGAACGGTCGCTCCTCCACGACGACGACCGAATCGGCTTCCGCGACCGCCTCCAGGTTCGCCAGGTTGCCCGCTCCGATTTCCACGTCGGCGAGGACGGTCACGTCGGCCTCGCGGATTCGTCGTTCGACGGCCTCCCGCGCTTCCGTTCCTATCGGCGCGAAGGGGTCTTCGGTGACGATGTCGAGTCCGAGAAGCCGGGCGGTTTCGAGGTCCGAATCCCCCTCGTTCAGCACGCCGACGGACACCTCGTACCCCGCCGCGGAAAGCAGGTAGAGCAGTCGGGAGACGGTTCCACCGCCGCCAACGACGTGTATCCGACCGCCCGTTTCCCCCGTTCCCCCGTTTTGCGCGGGTCGGTCGGGGAGCGCGGTGACGTACGTCGAACCGGTGACCGGATGGCTGGAAACGACCGCACGGGCGTCGAACGCCTCACGTAGCGTCTCCTCGGCCAGCACTTCCGTCGGCGGTCCGGACGCGAGCACCGACCCGCCCGCGAGCAACAGGAGTTCGTCGCAGTAGTGGGCCGCGAGGTTCAGGTCGTGAATCGCGGCGACGACGGTTTTCCCGTCCGCGACGAGTTCGCGGACGAGTTCGAAGGTTCGGACTTGGTGGTTGATGTCGAGGCTGGCCGTCGGTTCGTCCAGCAGGAGGACGGGCGTGTCCTGTGCGAGCGCCCGCGCGAGCAGGACGCGCTGGCGCTCGCCGCCGCTGACCTCGGTGATCGAACGGTCGGCGAATTCCGAAACCTCGGTTCGGGCCATCGAACGCTCGACGAGGTCGGTTCCTGTTGCGGCGCTCGTGTCATCGTTTTCCCCGTCGCCGAGTTCGCTGCCGAACCGCGAGCGATACGGGTTTCGGCCCATCGCGACCACGTCACGCACCGAGAAATCGAACGACAACGTGGTGTCCTGTGGAACCGTCGCCACGCGGCGACTGGCGGCCTTCGAGGAGAGGTCGTCGATTGCGTCGTCGGCAACGACCACGCGGCCGGAATCCGGCGTGAGAACGCCGTTCATCGCGCGGAGAAGGGTCGTCTTGCCCGCGCCGTTCGGCCCGACGAGGCCGACGAACTGCCCGTCCTCGATGGTCGCGTTGACACCGCTGAGGATTTCGTTGTCGCCGAGCGTTATCGCCACGTCCTCGATTCGGATCACAGCGAGCGCACCTCGCGTTTGCGGAGCAGATAGAGGAAAAAGGGCGCGCCGAGGAAGGCGGTGACGATGCCGACCGGGAGTTCGGCCGCGCCGACGGCGGACCGGGCCACGGTGTCCGTCGCAACCAGAAAGACCGCACCGGCGAGCGCGCTTGTCGGGAGCAGGATTCGGTGGTCCGGGCCGACCAACAGGCGCATGATGTGCGGGACGACGAGGCCGACGAAGCCGATGACGCCCGAAACCGCGACGGCGGCGGCGGTGACGACGCTGGCGACGGTCAACAGGAGTCGCTTGGTTCGTTCGACTTCGACGCCGAGGTTGTGGGCGTCCTCCTCGCCGAGCAGGAGGACGTTGAGGTCGGAAGCGAAGAGGAGCAGGACGGCGAAACCGAGAACCGTGACGGGAAGCGCGATTCCGAATTTCGTCCACGACGCGTTGTTGAGGTGGCCCATCAGCCAGAACACCGCCTCGCGTAGGCTCCGCCCGCTCTGGAGCAGGAGGTAGGAGACGACCGCGCCGAGGAGCGTTTGGATCGCGACGCCAGCGAGCAGGAGGGTGGCAACGGGCGTCCTGCCGTTCTGGGTCGCCAGCAGGTAGACGGCGAACGCCGCGAGAATCGCGCCGACGAACGAACAGACGGGGAGCGCGAACGGGATCGAGATCGAGAGCGCGATGGTCGCCACCGCGCCGACGGCCGCGCCCGAAGAGACGCCGATGATGGAGGGGTCCGCCATCGGGTTCCGGAAGAAGCCCTGCATCACGACGCCCGCGGTGGCGAGGGCGAACCCGACCACGGCGGCGAGGGCGATTCGAGGCATCCGGAGCCGCATGACGATGATCGTGGCGGTTTCCGGGACGGCGAAAGAGAAGAGGTGGCTGTACTGCAGATCGAAGGAGGGGAACGTGATGACGAGTCCGCCGGGAACGGTGAGCGCCCCGCTCACAAACCGGATTCCGGTCGGGACGGCCAGCGCGTTGAGCAGCGCCTTTCCGACGACGAGCGGCGAGAGCGACGTCGGGCCGATGGCCGCGCTCACCAACACGACGGCGACCAGCGCCGCTACCAACCCCACACACCACGTCGTCACTCGCGTCCCGTATCGCATCTATCTGAAAGTGAAATTGCTTTAGGTAAATATTTATTGAATACGGCCGACGTGCTGACTACATGAGACACCGACTGTTATCGGCGCTGTTGCTCGTTACCGTCATCGTCAGCTCCCTCGGGGCTGGCGTCGGTGCGGGCGTCGCGGGCGCTGCTGACGCACAGACCACCTGCAAGTTCCCGGTCACGAAAACCGACGCGACGGGAGCGAAGGTGACGATAAACGAAGAGCCGAAGCGGATCGTCACGCTCTCGCCGAGCGCGGCCCAGACGATGTGGAAGATCGGCGGCAAGGACAAGGTCGTCGGCGTGTCGAAGTACTCGGCGTACCTCGACGGCGCGAGCGAGAAGACGAACGTTTCGGGTGCCGGGATGACCGCCGTCGTCCCGGAGAAGGTCGTCTCGCTGAATCCCGATCTCGTTCTCGCCCCGAACGTCATCTCCGACGAGACGGTCAAAAAGCTCCGGAACGCCGGGCTGACCGTCTACAAGTTCCGCGAGGCCAAATCCATCGACGACATCTACGCCAAGACGAACCTCACCGGCAAACTCACGGGCGAGTGCGGCGGTGCGGAGAAGACTGTCTCGTGGATGAAAGACCGAATCGAGACCGTCCATCAGGCCGTCGAGGGTGAGGACAGTCCCTCGGTCATGTACGTGATGAGCGGCGGGTACACCGCCGGGAACGGCACGTTCATGGACACCATCATCACGCAGGCTGGTGGGACGAACGTCGCCGCGGAGGCCGGAATCTCCGGCTACCAGCCCATCAGTAACGAGGTCGTTGTCAAGCAGAAACCCCAGTGGTTCATCGTCTCGACGGGCGCGAAGGTTCCGGACGCCTACAGCAGCACCCCCGCCGCGAAGAAGAACCAGACCGTCTCGCTGAACCCCAACTACGTCAGCCAGCCCGCCCCGCAGATCGTCAAACCGATAGCCAAACTGGCCAAGACGCTCCACCCGAAGGCCTATCAGAAGGCCAACGTCACGACGACGACCGAGAAGACGATGACGTCGACCGCCTCGGATTCGAGGACGACCACGACCACCGCCGGTTCGTCCACCAGCACGAGCGAATCGGGTGGCCAACCCGGATTTGGCATTCCGATTGCGGTCGTGGCACTAGGACTCATTGGACTGTTGACGCGGCGGTTCTGAACGGATTTTTCGTTTTTCGCGGTTACCGTTTTGCAGAGGCGTGTTTGGCAGTTTCACAGAGGGGGCAAGTACTGGGATGGAGTAGCGTGTATCACAGGAAAACTAGTTCTACCGATTTCATACTGATTTCCACTAAAAACCACTCACCTCCACGAACCCCTCCTCGTCGGCGTGACACGAAAAGGAGTTTAACGCCGGACTGTGGAGTGACGGTATGGTCGAAATAGTCATCTGGCCCGCCTACATCGACGCGGGGTTGACTCGCGGACAAGGGCGACGGGTACCGGAAGGGATGGCCGTCGAGGAACCGACGGTGGACGAGATCGCACGAGCGGTACAGCAAGTCGGCTACGACACGGTGATCGAGCGCGACAAGGCGTACTCCCGCGAGGGCTGGGAGGAACGCGGACGCGTGCTGGTGCAGAACGCGGACGACTCCGCGAAGAACGACGTCGTTCAGGCCGTCGCCGCATACGTCACGGCCATGCGCGAGTGATGCAGCGACTCGGACAGGTCGTCCGGACGGCCCAAGGACTGGCCATCGTTCGCTCGCCGAGCGAGGAGTACCCGGACATCGGCACGATGGTGGTGGACGAGGGACTGACGACGGTCGGACGGGTCGTGGACGTGTTCGGACCGGTGTCCCAACCCTACGTCGCGGTGTCGCCGGACGACGAGACGCCGCTTCCGACGCTCGTCGGGGCGAAACTCTACGCCCGGTAACCGTTCGGTTCTGAAAACCCCTAATCGATCCGACGAACCCAAAACCACAAAGAGGGGTCACTTCTATCTCCCGACATGGACAATCGAACGCGGGAGTTCTTCGCGTCCGGGTTGACCGTCGCCATCTTTCTGGCGGTGCAACTCGGCGCGCTGGCGCTGGTGAAGCCGTTCAAGACGGCGGGATACCAGACGGTCAGCGACCCGTCTGACCCGACGAACAGCCTCGTCTACATCGGCGTCATCCTCGTCTTCACGGCGGGAATGCTCGTCGTCATCAAACTCGGCGTGCAGTGGATCCTGCGTGCGATTATCATCCTCACCAGCGGGATGATTTCGCTGTACGTGTTCAGCGTCGTGATTCCGGCAGTCGTCACGGTGACGGTCGCCGATTCGCAAGTCAACGTGCTCGCGTGGGTCTTCGCCGCGCTCGTTTCACTCGCGCTGGCGGTGTATCCGGAATGGTACGTCATCGACGCCGCGGGCGTCCTGATGGGTGCCGGGTCGGCGGGGCTGTTCGGCATCAGCTTCGGCTTGCTCCCCGCGATCCTCCTGCTCGCCGTGCTGGCCGTCTACGACGCCATCAGCGTCTACGGGACGGAACACATGCTCACGCTCGCCTCCGGCGTGATGGACCTGAAGATACCCGTCATCCTCGTGATTCCGCTGTCGCTCTCCTATTCGTTCCTCGAAGACACCGTGCAGGCGACGAGCGAAGGCGCAGTCAGCGAGAACGACGACGAACTGGTCGGCGATGGGGACGGCGAGTTCGACGATCCCGAGAGCCTCAGCGACGCGGTCGGTGATGAAGGGGAACCGAATCGAGACGCCTTCTTCATCGGCCTCGGCGACGCCGTCATGCCGACCGTGATGGTCGCCAGCGCGGCCTTCTTCTCCCCGGCGAACGCGCTCCTCTCCGGAATCGCGCTCAACCTGCCCGCGCTGACCGCGATGATCGGAACGATTGCCGGATTGCTCGTCCTGCTGTGGATGGTAATGAAGGGCCGAGCGCACGCCGGACTGCCGCTCCTGAACGGCGGCGCGATCGGCGGCTACCTCGTCGGCGCGCTGGCGAGCGGCATTCCGCTGATGAAAGCGCTCGGATTGTAACACGACCGTTCTCGGACCTCTCAAGGTTTCGTACCGACGAAACGGACAGGCCCATCCCTCGCGTAGGAAAGCTATGACTCCTCTCGGCGAAGGAAGGTCTTCTCCACACGACGAACCCGTTCGTGTCGGCGTCCTCAGTTTTCACAACAGCAAGGAAACGAAGGCGATTCTGAATGCGATAGACGATTTGGGCCACGTCCCCGTCTGGCTTCGGAAGGGAAACACCCGCGTTCAAATCATCGGGGACGAACCGCGACTCGACCCCGACGTGGACATCGTCGTCAACCGACTGCTGTTGACGACCGCCGAACATCCGCTCGAACACCTGGAAATCGCCAACACGCTCGCCGGACATCGGCCGATGATCAACCCACCTCCGGCCGTGCTGACGGCGATTCACAAGTACGCGACGGCGGTTCGACTCGCCAATCAAGGCGTGAGAACGCCGGATTCGTATC
>NZ_JBAWAC010000066.1:0-3368 GCF_049589095.1 Haladaptatus sp.
ATCGACTCCGACCGCTCGCGTCCCGAGTGGATGATCCTGACCGTCCTGCCGGTCCCGCCGGTGACTGCTCGGCCGTCGATCACGCTGGACAACGGCCAGCGGTCCGAGGACGACCTGACCCACAAGCTGGTGGACATCATCCGCATCAACCAGCGGTTCATGGAGAACCGCGAGGCCGGTGCGCCACAGCTCATCATCGAGGACCTGTGGGAACTGCTGCAGTACCACGTCACGACGTTCATGGACAACGAGATTTCGGGCACGCCGCCCGCTCGTCACCGTTCCGGGCGTCCGCTGAAGACGCTGAGCCAGCGCCTGAAAGGCAAGGAAGGTCGCTTCCGTGGCTCGTTGTCCGGAAAGCGTGTGAACTTCTCGGCACGGACCGTCATCTCGCCGGACCCGACACTCTCGCTGAACGAAGTCGGTGTCCCGCGACGGGTCGCCCGCGAGATGACCCAGACGATGAACGTCACGCCGCGAACCATCGAGGACGCGCGACGCTACGTTCGAAACGGACCGGAGGGTCACCCCGGCGCGAACTACGTCAAGCGACCCGACGGCCGACGCCTGAAGGTCACCGAGAAGAACTGCGAGGAACTCGCGGAGAAGGTCGAGCCCGGATGGGAGGTCAACCGACACCTCATCGACGGGGACATCGTCATCTTCAACCGACAGCCGTCCCTGCACCGGATGTCCATCATGGCCCACGAAGTGGTCGTGATGCCGTACAAGACGTTCCGACTGAACACCGTCGTCTGTCCGCCGTACAACGCCGACTTCGACGGGGACGAGATGAACATGCACGCACTCCAGAACGAGGAGGCACGCGCGGAAGCGCGCGTGCTCATGCGTGTGCAGGAACAGATCCTCTCCCCGCGCTTCGGTGAGAACATCATCGGCGCGATTCAGGACCACATTTCCGGAACGTACCTGCTCACCCACCACAACCCGCACTTCAACGAGACGCAGGCGCTCGACCTGCTCCGTGCGACGCGGATCGACGAACTGCCGGAGGAGGACGGCACGGAAGAGAACGGAACCCCGTACTGGACGGGCCAGACGCTGTTCTCGGAACTCCTACCCGATGAGCTCGAACTGGAGTTCATGAGTTCGACCGGCGACACGGTCGTCATCGAGGAGGGTCAACTCATCGAAGGGACGATCGACGAGGACGCGGTCGGCGCGTTCGGCGGTGAGATCGTCGACACCATCTGTAAGGTGTACGGCGAGACCCGCGCCCGTCACTTCATCAACGAAGTCGCGACGTTGGCGATGCGCGCCATCATGCACTTCGGTTTCTCCATCGGTATCGACGACGAGACGATTCCGCTGGATGCACAGGACCAGATCGACGAGGCCATCGAGAACGCATACGACCGCGTGCAGGACCTCATCGGCACGTACGAGAACGGCGAACTGGAATCGCTTCCGGGTCGAACCGTGGACGAGACGTTGGAAATGAAGATCATGCAGACGCTCGGCAAGGCGCGTGACTCGGCCGGTGACATCGCGGAGGATCACTTCGCGAGCGACAACCCGGCAGTCATCATGGCCGACTCCGGTGCTCGTGGTTCGCTGCTCAACCTGACCCAGATGGCCGGCTGTGTGGGACAGCAGGCAGTTCGGGGCGAGCGCATCAACCGCGGGTACGAGGACCGTACGCTCTCGCATTATCAAGCCGACGACCTGTCCGCGGACGCCCACGGCTTCGTGGAGCACTCCTACACCGGCGGTCTGACCCCACTGGAGTTCTTCTTCCACGCGATGGGTGGACGCGAAGGGCTGGTGGACACGGCAGTTCGTACCTCCAAGTCCGGGTACCTCCAGCGCCGTCTCATCAACGCCCTGTCCGAACTCGAAACGCAGTACGACGGAACGGTGCGCGACACCAGCGACACCATCGTCCAGTTCGAGTTCGGTGAGGACGGTACCTCGCCGGTTCAGGTCTCCTCGTCCGAGGAGAACCCGATAGACGTGGACAGCATCGCAGACCAGATTCTCGACGAGGAGTTCGACAGCGAGACCCGCAAGCTCGAATTCCTCGGCGACCGACAGCCGCCGACGAATCTGTCCGAACACGCGGACGCACGGCAGGTGGAGTCAGATGACTAACGTAACAAACGATATGGAAGCCATCGTCGAGGACACGGAACTTCCCCGACGACTCAAGGACGAAGTGTACGAGACCATCGAATCCCGCGATGGCGTCTCGCTCGAACAGGTAACGGACATCGCCAAAGCGGTCGAACACCGCTACCTCGACACCCGTGTCGACCCGCTCGACCCCGTGGGGACGGTGAGTGCCCAATCCATCGGGGAACCGGGAACGCAGATGACGATGAACACGTTCCACTACGCGGGTGTGGCGGAGATGGACGTGACACAGGGGCTGCCGCGCCTCATCGAACTGGTGGACGCGCGGAAGACGCCCGACACGCCCATCATGACGGTGTACCTCGAAGACGAGTACGCCGAAAACCGCGAGAAGGCTCACGAAGTCGTCTGGAACATCGAGGCGACGAAAATCCTCGCGCTCGGTGACATCTCGACGAACGTCGCCGACATGATCGTGTCCATCAACCTGAACGAGGACACGCTCGAAGAGCGGATGATAACCCCCGACGAGGTATCGTCCATCATCGAGGACAGCCTCGGCGTCAAGACGACCCAGAAGAATTCGGTCATCGAGTTCGGTCCCGACCAGCCGAGTTACCGACGACTCCTCCAGTTGGTCGAGGAACTCCGCGAAATCGTCTTCAAGGGTATCGAGGAGATCTCCCGCGTCGTCATTCGGCGCGAATCCCTCGATGACGGCGAGGAGTTCGTCCTCTACACCGAGGGGTCGGCGTTCGCCGATGCGCTCGAAATCGAGGGCGTCGACGCCTCTCGGACGACGTGTAACAACATCCACGAGATCTACCGAACGCTCGGCGTCGAGGCGGCGCGCGAATCCATCATCGAGGAGACGATGGACACGCTGGAAGAGCAGGGTCTCGACGACGTGAACGTCCGCCACCTGATGCTTGTGTCGGACATCATGACCAACCGCGGAACCATCGAGTCCATCGGTCGACACGGTATCTCGGGCAGCAAGGAGTCCGTCCTCGCACGTGCGGCGTTCGAGGTGACGGTGAACCACCTGCTCGACGCCGCCATCCACGGCGAAATCGACGACCTGAACGGCGTCATCGAGAACGTCATCGTCGGCAAACCGATCAAGCTCGGAACGGGCGACGTGAACCTCCGGATGGGTTCGGTCAGTCGCGGCGCGGAACCGTCCGACTGATGACGGTCACGCTCACCGACACGGCCCGCCAGTACATCGCCCTCTTCGAGGACGAAACGGGAGCGACGGCGCGGGACTGCAT
>NZ_JBAWAC010000067.1:0-2095 GCF_049589095.1 Haladaptatus sp.
CGCCACCTCCGGATTCGGTGGAAGCGCCGACGGCGCATCGACCGTCGGACGAACCGCCGCGTCCGAATTTTCGACCGTTCGCCGAAACGAAGTGAACGTGTCCTCGATTCGGGCGACCGGGACGGGCAAGTCGTCCGGGTGATACAGCGTGTGGTCCCGGAACGACTCGACATCGGGATTCGTTTCGATCCTTTTCAGTCGGGCCGTTACCGTCCGTTCGACGGCGCGTTCCTCCGGGGTTGGAGCGGCCTGAAAGCTCACGAAATCCGCGTCGATAGCCGACGCGAGTTCAGGGACGACCGTTTCCGGGCGGGCGTGACGAACGATCAGTTCGGACCTCAACTCGCGGAGCGACGTTCGGAGGTCGGCGACGCTCTCCCGGAGGAACCGCGTCCGGTAGCCTCCCGTTTTCTCGTACCGAAACGAGTTCGTCCCCCCGTAGTCCCGCGAACCGAACCTCCGCGGATCGAAACAGTACACACAGCAGAGTCGCTCGGCCTCGGTCGCGGCAGCGAGTGCGTGATTGTCCCGAACGCGGAGGTCAGTTCGAAACCAAACGAGCGCGGTTTCCATGCACCCGATTCAGTCCGCGAGCACTTCGTCTATCTCCCTAACTGAGTCGATTACGTGGTCAGGCTGGATCTCCGATCCCGCGAGCACGTCCGGCGACGTCACGCCCGAACGGACCAGCACCGTCGTCGCGCCGATCTCCTCGCCGAGGGCGATGTCCGTGTCCAGTCTGTCGCCGACGACGAGGCAGTCCTCCGCCGAAACGCCGAGATGGGACAACGCGGCCCGTCCCGCGTCCGGCGACGGTTTGCCGAGGACGTGATCCGGTTCCCTGCCCGCGACGCCCGCGATGGCGTTGATGATGGCCCCCGAACCCGGGACGAGTCGCTCGTGAACCGGAATCGTCACGTCCGGGTCGGTGCCGACGAACGGGACGTCGCCTTCGAGCGCCCAGAGCGCGGCGGTGAGGTCGTCGTAGTCGAACTCGCGGTCGATCGAGGCGACGACGAGTTCGGCGTCGTCCGGGTCCTCACACACCACGAACCCGCGTTCTTCGAGCAGTTCGGAGAGATACCCCTCGCCGACGACGAGGGCGTCGTGTCCTTCGTACTCGGCTTCGAGGAACTCGGCCGTGACGAGCGCCGACGTGAGCACGTTTGCGTCGTCGATGGCGATGTCGGCGGCGGCAAGCCGTGAGACGTAGTGTTCCGGCGGTTGCGTCGGATTGTTCGAGAAGAACAGGAGGTTCGTTCCCTGGTTTCGAAGCGTTCGAACGGCCTCGGCCGCGCCGGGGACGCCGTTGTTTCCCCTGACGAGCGTCCCGTCCACGTCGAGAATCGCGCCACGATAGCGGGTCATTTGGTGGGACAACGGACCGGGGGATGTTGAGTCGTCCGGTGAGATGGCGGCCGAATCCGTCAATCAACGAGACGAAACCATCCCGATAGACGGCAGAATAAAGGCACCTGACTGACAGTCTTAGGACAATGGTTTCGCGACCGCGACGCGTTCCGTTCACCGTGTTTCCCGAAGTGTCACGGCAGCGACGACGGGCGTTTCTCTATCTCGCTTCGTTTGCCGGGGTCATCGTGCTGTACACCGTCGCGTACATGTGGGGGATGGAGACGTACGAAGGGGTACATCGAACCGCGCTGGAGGCGTTCGGTATCGTCATCGAGACGTTCACGACCACGGGGTTCGGCGTCGACGCGTCGAAATGGACGACGCCGCAGATGCACCTGCTCATGGCAGCGATGCAGATCTCCGGGGTACTGCTCATCTTCATGGCGCTCCCGGTGTTCGTCGCGCCGTGGGTACAGGAAGCGCTGCGCGTGAGTCCGCCGACGGCCATCGACGACGTGGAGGACCATGTGGTCATCTGTGGCTACTCGCCGCGCGCCGAGACACTCATCGACGAGTTTCAGTCGTGGGATAAACAGTACGTCATCATCGTCCGGAACCGGGACGAAGCGCTCGACCTGTACGAGCAGGGAATCTCGGTGGTTCACGGCGATCCGGAGTCAGCCGACGCGCTCCGAAACGTCCACGTCGAGGACGCCTACGCCGTCGTCGCCGACGCAACCGA
>NZ_JBAWAC010000068.1:0-2012 GCF_049589095.1 Haladaptatus sp.
GGTACGTTCACGATGTCGGCCATCACGGAATGGGTCCGTTTCCGTATTTGAACGTTCGGGAGACGGGGAGTCCCGTTCCGAGGATCTCACCGCTCGCGTCTCGCCGCTCGTCCCAATTCGGTTTCGACGGCATCGACTTTCTCCTGTGCGCGTTGCTCCCGCGTCCGCTTGTCGTCTATTTTGAGGACTGTGCTGACACGGTCGCCGTCGACGGCCTCGTGAGCGGCCCGCGCCGCGTCGAAAAGCTCGGCGGCCGAATCGGCTTCGATGACGGTTCCCATGGGGTTCGTTTCGTAGGACACGTCGAAATCGTCCAACGCGTCGACCGCCTTTGCAACTTCGCTCGCCATGCTTCCCTCGATAACCGGTGCGACCGACAGCAGAGCAATCACTGTCATAGCTGGATCATCGGAAGCGAGTCCCCTGAACGTATGGGTCGACTGATCAGATTCGGAACGACCTCGAAAAACGAGAAATAACGACGAGCGCGGCTACCGTGTCGGCGTCGAACCCTGTTCGTAACGGCGCGGTTCGTGATGCGGCGTTTCCGAGTTCGGCGCTTCGGGCCGTCGTGGTGGTGCGCTCTCCCGCTCTCCGTTCCCCGGCACGGACTGGATCGGTTCCCGTTGCAGGTGCGCTTCGAGAAACCAGAGGTACTGGTCCACTTCGCGGGACTGCTCGGTGAACAGGTCGGCCGTGTCCTTGTCGGAGAGGGATTCTGCGGTATCGATGCCGCTCCGGAGGTTCGAGGCGTGAAGCGCGAGGTTGTTCGCCAGCGCTTCGACGTACTCCAAGCCGGTCACGGCGTCCGTTCGTATCTCCGGAATACGGGAGTTCGTCGCCGCCATTCGAACCGTCCCTCGGGCCTCACCGCCGAGTGCGGTCGTCCGCTCCGCGATACCGTCCTCGTGTTCGAACAACACGTCGGCCAACTCGTCGAACAGCAGGTGTAGCTGATAGAAGTTCGGCCCCTTGACGTTCCAGTGGGCGTACTTCGTCTGGGTCAACAAGTCGGTCGTATTCGCGAGCGTCTCGTTCAGCAGTTCGACGAGCGCCTCGCGTTCGTCGTCCGGAATATCGTTCTGTGTGAAAAACATCCTCGCTGTCGGTTCGTCTTGTGTGTCACTCATACTCCCCACCTCGCTACTCAGAAGGACGGATTCGACCAAGAGTATTTCGGGCAGTTTCGTGACCGTTGGACCGTGTCACTCCTGCGAACCGACTTCCTTCCGCCCCGTCAACCGGTCGGGGTCGAGATGGAAGTGACGGAACGTCACATCGTCGGGCGGTTGTTCGAAGACGTCCACCAGCGGAATATCCACCTCCCACATGCGTTGGGCGACGGCCGAATCGTACGGCAGGTCGTCCACCTCCTCCAGATGGCCACTCGCGACGACGCTCCGATACCCCTCGCCCGTCTTCTCGTACGTGACGAACGAAATGGGGTCGTCGAGCAACGCCTCCTTTCCGCTGTCCGGCGGGAACGCGAATCGGAAGTAGAGACTCCCCGTGTCCGCGTAGTACCCGTACGAAATCGGCAACGAGAACGGCGGTTCGGAGGGGGATGTCGAAAACGAGATGACACCCGTTCCGCCGTTGCCGAGGAATTCGTTTCGCTCTTCGTCCGTCATCTGCACCCACCGTAGCCCCTGCATGCGAGTCCGTACAACTCGATGGTAGAAAACGGTTGGTGGGAGATGTGACCGGTTCGAATAACGTAACGTTAGCTACGACTTCATCGTTCGCACTGTGGCGAGCACACGCTACGCGGTGCTCGCCAGGTTGCTCGCGATAGAAATGCGCTGGCTGGGATTTGAACTCGCCGAGACGGTCCGGGCGTGCGGCGCACAGCGCCGTTCCGGGCGTGCGACTCGTCTGCTCAAATCCAGCATCACGTTTTTCTCACAGACGACTCGCATGGCTCGTCGTCGTGAGTTCGAAAAATGCGCTGGCTGGGATTTGAACCCAGGTTGTGACCATGGCAAGGTCACGTGATACCACTACACTACCAG
>NZ_JBAWAC010000069.1:0-16494 GCF_049589095.1 Haladaptatus sp.
CCAGGGACCGCACAGCGACCACTGGCCGTTCGTCCAGTGGGGCGTGCCGGGCTATCACGTCGGCAGCGAGACGGGCGACGAGGGCCGCGGCTGGGGGCACACCTTCGCGGACACGCTGGACAAACTCGAAATCCGCGACCTCCGCGAGCAAGCCATCCTGCTGACGGACCTCGCGGTACACCTCGCCAGCGACGACTACGAAGTCGAGCACAAGGATCCCCGGGAAATCGCCGATGCACTCGAAGCCGAAGATCAGGCCGCAGGGATGAAGATCATCGGCGACTGGCCGTACGACGACTGATCGTCGACAACTGATCGTACGACGACTGACCGTACGACGACTGACCGTACGACGACTGACCCGTCGTTCGTTTTTGCCCCTTTCTCGGGGGACGAGCGCGGTATCCTTTTCAGGTCGGAGTGAGATTCTTTAGGTAATGAATCTCCGACGCGACCACGGCCGAGGGAGGCCGAAATGCACGTAGGAATCGTCACCGGTCGAGACTCGTTCGCGGACCGCATCGACGACGCGCTCGGTGACGAGCCGAAACGAACCGCGAACGATGATGCCCGATCCGTCCTCGACGTGGAGCCGACGGTCGTCGTCGCGGACGGCGAGCACGCCGTCACCGATCTCGTCCGTGCGGGCGTGTCGGTCCCCGTCTTCCCCGTCGATGCCGGTGCAGGCGTGGAGAGCGTCGCCTCGCCGGATATCGAGGCTGCAATCGACGACCTTCTCGCGGAGCAGTGGACGACGGTGGACCGACCCCTGCTCTCGATTGCGGTCGATGGCGAGCACGTCGCACGGGCACTGTTCGATACGACGCTCGTGACGAGCGAGCCCGTTCGAATCTCCGAATACGGCGTCCGAATCGAGGACGAACAGGTGTCCCAGTTCAGGGCCGATGCCGTGGTCGTCGCGACCCCCGTCGGCAGTCAGGGCTACGCACACGACGCGGGCGGGCCGGTCGTCCAACAGGGATCGGACATCCTCTCCGTCGTTCCGGTCGCGCCGTTCGCCATCCACGTCGATAACTGGGTGCTCCGCGGTCCGGTCACGCTGACCGTCGAACGCGACGAGGACGGTGTGGAACTCCTCGCGGACGACCACACCGTCTGTCCGGTCGAACCACACCAATCGGTCGAAATCACGTTCGACGGTGGACTCGACCTCGTCAGCGTCGAATCGAGTCGGCGGTTCTTCCACGGGTAGCGATACGGGTTTCGGGTCGACATCGACGTCATGGGGTTTCCACGGCCGGGCTTGGACGGTGAAAATGACTCACCTGTCGCTCACGAACGGTGGAAAACGAAGATAGCGATAGAACTCGGCGTTCAGTCCTTGCGCTTGACGACGTCGCCGAGGGTGTAGCTGCCGGTGGAACTGCCGCCGCTCCACTCCTCGTCGTCAGCGCCGGAACTGCCCGTCGTGAGGGTGATATCGAGTTTCTTCTCCAGTTTCTTCTGCACGCTGTCGTTCGGTAGCATGTCTCCGTGTTCGAGTTTCCGGATGAGGCTCGCCTTCTCGTTGAGTTCCTTGGCGAGGTCCTCCTGACTCAGACCGGTGGATTCACGCGCGTTTCGGATTCTGTCGTCGTAATCCTGTGCAATCTCCTCCATGTCGTCGAACATGTCGTGGCGGCGCGAGCGCCCGCCGGACGACCCTGAACTACCGGTGCCGGTGCTCGAATCACCCGAGGACGACGAGGACGTCGAATACTTGGTCGAGGTGGTGGACGTCTGCTGTGTCTTGACCTCCGTTCCGAAGTCGGAACAGTTGTCGCACACGTCCAGTTCCGCACCTTCGACTTTGATAGTCTTGGGAGACGCCGTTTCGGCACCGCACATCTCACACTGAACCATACGTTGACCTTTACCGCCTCGACTCATAAATGGCACGCCACGTCAGGCCAAGGCACGCCAGGAGTAGTAAAAGCGCTGGAGCGCCGTCAGGTGCCCCACGACGGCGAACAAGACGAGCAACAGGGCGACCAACGAGTAGCCGCCGACGGACTGGACGAACGCGGCGACCGCACCGACGACGCCGATGAGCGCCAACCGATCCGCACGGCCGAGCAGTCCACCGTACACGCGATCCAATCCGACCGCTTGGGCTTGCGTGCCGAGATACGACGTCATCAGCACGCCCGTCACGGCGGCGAGTCCGAGCACGAAATCCCCAATTCCCGCCGCGAATCCGACGATGAGGATGATGTCGGCGTAGCGGTCGAGAACGTGGTCGAGCAGGTCGCCTGCGGGCGAGTCGGTACCGAGTTCGCGGGCGAGCGCACCGTCGAGGATGTCGAGCCAGCCGTTCAGGAAGACGAGGATGGCACCGACGAGGTACCAGATGGGCACGTCCGGGCCGAAGTAGAACGCCACCCCGGCACCACCGGCGAGGACGAACGCGATGATGCTCACCGCGTTGGGCGTCAATCCGAGGCTCGTCGAGGCCGAGACGAACGGTCGAAGCGCGCGGTTTGCGACGGGGCGAAGTTGGTCGAGCATTAGAGGTACTCCAGATAATCGACGGTTCCAGCCGAAGGCGCACGCTCCCCTCGGATGACGGCTTCGATGTCCGACGCGACGGCCTCGGGCGTCCGGTCGGTCGTGTCGATTTCGTAAGTCGAATCGGGACCGTGTTCCGCGACCGTTTCGGAGAGGATCACGTCCAGGGCTTCGCTCTCGGCGTTCTCCTCCGCCTTCGCGTCCGACTCACCTCGCTCACGCAGCCGCTTCGACAGCTCCTCGGGATGACAGCGCAGTACGACGACCCGGTCCGCATCGAAATGGTGGGCCAAATGCGAATCGACGAGCAGGTCGTCACCCTGAGACGCCAACCATTCACGAATCGCGTCGAGGTTCGCGTACAGGCTTCCGCGCTCCTCGTCTTCGCCGTCGTGAAGCCCTTCCTCACGGATTGCGTCGTTCAGGTGGACGACGTCGAGGTCGGATTCGACCAGTTCCGTCGCGGTCGTTTTCCCGGTTCCGGGCGTCCCGGTGACGGCGACCCTCACGAGGAGAGCACCTCGTTGAGTTCGCGGACGGCGCGGCGCGTTTCCTCCTTCGTTCCGCAGGTGATGCGCACGCAGTTCGGGAGTCCGAAACTCGTGCAGTCGCGGAGGATGACGCCGCGTTCCTGTACCGCGTCGGCCACCGCGCTCGCCTCCCCGTCGCCGACGTCCGCGAGGACTAAGTTGCCGTGGGCTTCCCACGTCGGCGCGTCGAGGTTGTCGTAGATGTACTCGCGCGCCCAGCGAGCCGTTTCGACGGATTTCTCGACGTGTTCGTCGTCGGTGAGCGCCGCGAGGCCGCCCCGGCAGGCGAGTTCGCTGGCGGCGAAGGGCGTGTTCACCCGCGCGTACGCGTCGGCCCACTCCTCGGGGACGACGGCGTAGCCAAGCCGGACGCCCGCCAGCCCGTAGGCCTTCGAGAAAGTCCGGAGGACTGCAATATCATCGCGCTCCGTGCGATTGCCAGACACATCGGGAGATGCGTCGCTGTCATCGCGCTCCGAGAGTAGGGAAATCGCGCTCGGCGCATCGGCGTACTCGCCGTAGGCCTCGTCCACGAGGACGAGCGTGTCGTCGCCGGTTTCCTCGGCGATTTCCGCCACCGCGTCCAACGAGAACCGCCCGCCGGACGGGTTGTGTGGGCTGGTCAGGTAGACGATTCGCTCGCCGTCGTAGTCCGAAAGGACGGTCTCGGCGGTCAGCGCGAAGCCGTCGTCGGGCGAGAGGTGGTATTCGTTCACCTCGCCGTGGTGGTAGCGGGCGCTCATTCCGTAGTAGGCGAAGCCGGGTGTCGGGACGAGGACGGCATCGCCGGGGTCGAGCATGGCGCGAGAGAGATAATCGAGCGCGCCGTCGCCGCCGTTGGCGAGCCACATCTGTTCGGGCGTAACGTTCCATCGCTCGGCGAGGCGAGCGGTGAGGTCGGTGTGCGATGCTTTCGGGTAGCTACTGGCGTTCCCGGCCGCGTTCCGAATGGCCTCGACCGCCGCCGGACTCGGGCCGAACGGGTTCTCGTTCGATGCGAGTTTCACGAGGTCGTCGGGGTCCATGTCGAGTTCCCGTGCGACTTCCTCGATGCCCCGTCCGGCCTGATACGCGATATGCGCGGAGAGGTCTCGTGGTTCCATATCGGGAGGTGTCACCGACCGGCCTTAAGGATGGCCACCCGCGGCCAGTACGACTAAGCGAGTTCCCGGCGTTCCCTGTTTGGGCAAAAATGACACATCATCAGCACCGGGAGAGCCAAAGCCGTCGTGGACAGGAGTCGAGGATGAAACGATACGGTGGCCCGCGAACGGAGCAGGGACACCGAGGGGAGCAACCGCAGGGAAAATCACACGAACGACGACACGGTGGACAACATCACCAACGACGGCAAGAACATCGCCGTCAACAAGGGGGAAGACACCAGCAAGGGCGTCACCAACAAGGGGGAAGACACGAACAACGACAGGGGCGACAGCGCCATCAGCACCAACAGGAACGACGATACGGTCATGGTCGGCGAGGACGGCAGGAGGGCGTCTCCGGGGACCAACTGAGCGACGTGGAACGGACGATAATTCGCGGGGGACGACAGCAGCGAAAACTGCGCCAGGAGCGATTGCAACGCGAACGGCGGTACGGGAAACGACAGCAACGCGGCGACCAGCAGCAACAACCACAACAGCACGAATACCAGCAAGAGCGGCGATGGCAGCAACAGCACCGTCAACTACGCGAACAGCAACAACGCTCACACGAACCCAGTCCGAGGCGGTTCGAGCGTCTCCAACGCTAACAACCGTCCTTGCGTTTTCAGCCACAGACCTCATGCGGAGGAGCGATGTAGCGCCTGTGGCATGACATTCAATTCGTCCGTCGACGGGGGAACGGCATGACGGAAATCGGCTACACGGTTTCGAGCGAGGAACACGGACCGAACGAGTTGGTCGAGCACGCCGTCCGGGCCGAGGAGGTCGGTTTCGAGTTCGCCTCCATCTCCGACCACTTCCACCCGTGGGTCGGCCAACAGGGGAACGCTCCGTTCGTCTGGTCCACGCTGGGCGGTATCGCACAGGCTACCGACGACCTGCCGGTCGGCGTCGGGGTGAACTGCCCTATCATGCGAATCCATCCGGTCAACGTCGCTCACGCCGCTGCGACCGCCGCGACGATGTTCGAGGGTGACTTCTTGCTCGGCGTCGGGACGGGCGAACGCCTGAACGAGCACGTCACGGGTGACCACTGGCCCGAGCACGCGGTTCGGATGGAAATGCTCGAAGAGGCCATCGAGATCATCCGAAAACTGTGGCAGGGCGGACAACAGAGCTACTACGGCGACCACTTCACCGTCGAGAACGCGCGCCTCTTCACGTTGCCCGAGGAGCCGCCGGACATCGTGATTTCGGCGTTCGGCGACACGGCGGCGCGGGCCGCCGCCGAACTCGGGGACGGGTTCTGGAGCGTCGGCCCGCAGGACGTGATCGAAACGTGGGAGGACGCGGGTGGCGAGGGTCCACGATATAGCCAGATGACGGTCTGCTATGCCGAGGACGAGGAGGACGCCATCGACACGGCTCACGAATGGTGGCCCAACAGCGCCCTCACGGGCGAACTCAACTCGCAACTGCCGACGCCGACCCACTTCGAGCAGGCCTGCGAGATGGTCACCCGCGAGGACATCGCGGAGGGGAGCATCGTCACGGACCCGGACCCCGAAACGCACATCGAGAACCTGGAGGGGTTCGCGGACGCGGGGTACGACCACGTGTACGTCCATCAGATCGGTCCCGATCAGGAATCGTTCTTCGAGTTTTACGAGGAGGAAATTCTGCCCGAGGTCGCGTGAGCCGGGCGGGACCGAAGGTCCCGCTGGAAGCCGGCGCGAAGCGTAGACGACGAGGCGAACGAGAGCCAGAGAGAACGAAGATCACTGCTTCCGTTACTGCCGTCGCCAGAAGACGACCACCGCGCCGACCGGGATTCCGAGGACGGCGAGGTACGGGAGGGCGTACGCCGCGCCGACGACGAGAGCGCGGAGCACGACGGCGACGCCGTCGATCGAATCGAGGAACGCCGCCACGACGCCCGTGTCGTACCACGACTTCTCGTGGGAGACCTTCGTGTCGGAAGCGGGTACCGACTCGTGCATCCTCACCGTCACCGTCGAGTAGGCGACTCGGCTCTTCAGTGATTTTTGCTTCGCCTCCAATCGCTCGATTTCGGACTGCACGTCCGAGAGGCGTTTCTGGACGGAGAGCACGGCGTCGGTATCGCTCGCGTTCTCGTAGAGCGATCTGAGTTTGTCGCGCTGTGATCGGTGGTTCGTCAGTCGCGCTTTCAAGTCCACCAGTTGATCGGTGACGTCCGCCGTACCGGTGTTCGATTCCGCGACCTCGCCTTGTCGTTTAACGCGATCGAAAAACGCCGAGAAGTTAGACTTCGGGACGCGGAAGACGACTTCGCCGGACTTCCACGTCCGGTTACCCCGCCGGTGGACGCGCTGGCTCGAATCGCTGACGAACCCACCACGTTTTCCGGCGAGTCGGGTCAGCATCGTCCGCGTCTCCTCGAAGTCTTCGACCGACAGAGAGACGTTTCCGTTCCGGATGAGCATCCGCTGTTGGACCGACAGCGTGGACTGCGGAGCCGAGTCGCTCTGTCCGTTCGAACTCCCGCGGTTGGCGTGGTTCGACCCGCCACCGTTTCCGTGCGCGGCGTTGTCCTTCGCCACGTCGTTGCCGCCCATTCCGGCGCACCCGGTGAGAACGACGAGGACGACCAGCGAGAGCGCGACCAACTGCCTGTGACTACCTGCCATACTCGTGAATTGTAGATGATAAGTAAAGTGGTTGTGAAGAGTGAAAGAACCGTTTCACCCTCCGGCGTGCCGCGCGAGTTTCCGGGATGGCGGAACCTATTTGGGTGCGCCGACAGTCGCTCCGGATATGTTCGTACTCGTCAATCTCAAGGCGTATCCGTGCGGCCCAATCGAAATCGCGGAAGCCGCTCGCGACGTCGCCGAGGACTACGGCGTCGATATCGCCGTGGCACCGCAGGCGGCCCACCTCTCCCGCGTGGCCGACACCGGCGTCGAAACGTGGGGACAACACGTCAGCCCGGTCGAACACGGCAGCCACACCGGGAGCACCCTCGCGGAGGCAGTCGACGACGCGGGTGCGACCGGCACCATGCTCAACCACTCCGAATGCAGGCTCACACTCGCGGACATCGACGCCGGACTCGACGCCGCCGAACGTGTCGGTCTCGATACGACGGTCTGTGCCAACAACCCCGAGCAGGTCGGCGCGGCCGCCGCCCTCGGACCGGACGCCGTGGCCGTCGAACCGCCGGAACTCATCGGTACCGGCACGCCCGTCAGCAAGGCTGACCCGGACATCGTCACCGACGCCGTGGCCGCCGCGGAAGCCGTCTCGGACGACGTGAGCGTCTACTGTGGCGCGGGAATCAGCACCGGCGAGGACCTCGTCGCGGCGCGGGAACTCGGCGCTGAAGGCGTTCTCCTGGCAAGCGGCGTCGCAAAGGCCGACGACCCGAAAGCCGCGCTGGAAAACCTCGTGGAACCGCTCTAATCGGATCCGTCAGAAACGATAACGAAGTGATCGTCGTCCTGTTTTTCGAGCACCGATTTCTCCCGCATACTCACAACGTAGCCCGTGACCGTCCGTTCGAGTTCGTGCTCCGCCCGAACCCGGACGAGGTTGCCGATGACCTGCGCCGACGGCGGCTTCTGTGCCGCGCCGCAGTCGTAGATGGTGAGCAGTTCGTCACCCTGCTCGGACTCGTAGACGATGATGTGGGCGTGTTGGGGGAGATGCCACCGCTCCTCGCCCACCGCCGCCAACTTGTTCATACCCGAACTAGCGGGGCAGGGGTAATCAGAAATCCGGAAGCGAGTGGAAATCAGAAATCCGAGAGCGACACCTGCCCATCGTGGTCGGGAGACCGCGACGGGCCATCCTTGTCGTCGGACTCGGTTGACTCGTCCAGGTCAGACGACCCGGACGAGTCGGTTGTGTCTGGCGGATTCTCCGTGTTCTTCCATTTGTCCCACCTGTCCGACGAATCGGACGAGTCGGCGTCAGCCGACGAGTTCGGTTCGGAAGCCGAATCCGGATCGTTCCCTGTCGATTCCGATGTCTCGAACCCGTCGAGGCTGGTCTGGTCGCTCTCGGTGAACTGGAGGTTCGACACGCGCACGCCGACCTTTCGAACCCGGTCGTCGTCGAACTCGGTCAGCAAATCGAGCGCGACTTCCTCGACGAGTTCGGGTTCGTCCACCGGTCCCGGAAGCGAGCGTGCGCGAGTGTGCACGTCGAACGGCGGCGTCACGACCTTCACTCCGATGGTGCGGTACATCGCGTCCCTGTCGCGGGCGCGCTCCGCGACTGCCGCCGCGAGGTTGGCGACGCGAGTTCGTTTCTCCTCGGTATCGGTCGTCGGGTCGGTGAACGCCGACTCGCGCGAGAGGCTCTTTGGGCGGCCCGTCGGCGTCACCGTCCGGTCGTCGTCGCCGCGCGCTCGGTGGTACAGTTCCCGGCCGCGTTCGCCGAACCGATCAGCGAGAACGCGCGGGTCGGCGTCGGCGAGGTCGGCCGCGGTTTCGATACCCATCTCACGGAGCGTGCGGGCCGTCACCGGGCCGATTCCGTGTAGCTCGGCAACGTCGAGCGGCGCGAGGAACTCCCGGACGGTGCCCGGTTCGACTTCGGTCAACCCATCGGGCTTGTCGAAGTCGCTCGCGATCTTCGCCGCGCTCATGTTCGGCGCGACGCCGACGCTCGCGGTGACGCCGACCTCGCGCTGGATCCGGTTCTTGACGTGTCGGGCGAACCCCTCCGCGACCCTCCAGGCGGTTCGGTCGGTGACGTCGAGGTAGGCCTCGTCGATGCTCACCTCGCGCACCGTGTCCGCACAGTCGTGGAGGATGGAACGCACGTCCGAACTGACCGATTTGTAGAACTCGATATCGACGGGGCGGTAGTAGCCCCGCACTTCGTCGCCCGTGTCGTCATGTCCGTCGCCCGTATCGCTCTCTCCGTCGTCGGTTGTCTCCTCGCCACCGCTCGCTTCGTCGTTCTTCTCCGATTTTTTCGGCAGTCGTTCGAGCGCCTTTCCGATGGCTTGGGCGCTTTCGACACCGTGTTCGCGGGCTTCGTAGCTCGCCGTGGCGACGGCACCGTGAGATTCACCCTCCTCGTAGCCCATCCCGACGACGACCGGTTCGCCGCGTAGCGACGGATCACGGAGCCGTTCGCAGGAGGCATAAAAGCAGTCCATGTCGACGTGGAGGACGATACACTCCTCGTGTTCGTCCTCCACACCGGGTAAGCGTGAACTGCCACGGTTCGACATTCGTGGATATGTTGGTTCGCGACCGGAATTAACCTGTGCAAACCGGATCGGAAGTGAAACGAGCCACTTGATCAAGAATATTTGACACGCAGTCCGGCCACAAGCGGTAAATACAGATCTCTGGACTTCTACACGCTCTTTCGCTATGTTTATGCGCGGATATGTAGTAGCGATGAATACAATGGTCGCTCCCGACGAAGGAATCCCAAACGAGGATGAAAGACTCAGCATCCGAGTCATCAACGCGATTGCCGAGCACGAAGGCACGACGCCGACCGAAATCAGGCCGGTACTGTACGATACCATCGACCCCGACGCGCTCGATTCCCTCTTTTCTGCGACCCATCAGGGAGACACCCGAGCGGACGGCAACGTCGAATTTCGCTACGGTCCCCATCGAGTAACGGTCCACAGCGATGGTCGAATAGAAATCGAGCGTGTCCGGGATTCCGGGTCGCTCTCTTCCACCTCCGAAACGGCGTCGGGAGACAACTAAACGACGACTATTCGAGTGAGCGACCTCCACCCACTCACCCCCTCTCCATACTCACCGTATCCTCCCCGACGACTGCCGATGGTCGTGTCAACTATCGAAATCGCCGATAGCTATATCACTGGTTCGTCTCTGATGGATAGTCGTATACCTGTGGTCGATTCACCAAGTGATGAACGGATGGGAATAGAGATTGAGGATGTCAGTGATGACAATCCAGCGGAAACGTCCTCGACGTACGTCTTCGACATCGAGAAAGAGATGGCGAACGGACACACTTGCGCCGGTATCGTCCGAGCCATCGCCACCGTTATGGACGAGGAACCGAGCCGAATGAACCCGCTCCACACTGCCGTCAACTGCGACGCCCTCGACGCGCTGTTCCGAACCCGCCGCTACGGGGACGCCCGCGATAACGTGTCTATCACTTTCCACTACGACGTCTACGAAGTGACCGTCGACGCGAAGGGCAAAGTCGCCGTGAAGGAGTAACCGTTCCCATCCTGGCTTCGTTTCGAGCGATTACAGCCATCCACGCAGTGACTGGTTCGACGGGTCATCGAACACATCGGGCAACGTGTGGCTAGTTCTCCGGATTTTTTAACCCTCGACTTACTACCGACTGAGTGATGAGATATTCACACAGGGACACGATACCAACGACCCGATTCCTCCCACTCGGTCGCAACCGTTCCCGTTCGGTGGTGAGCACCCCATGATGCCGTGGGGGCACGCCGCGTTCGGGTACGCCCTGTACTCGCTCGGTCACCGCGCGTGGACGCGCGCGCCGCCGTCCGGGAAAGCGGTGCTCGCCGCCCTCTTCGGAACGCAACTCCCCGACCTCGTGGACAAACCACTCTCGTGGGGACTCCACCTCTTCCCACAGGGGTACTCCGTCGCCCACTCGGTGTTCGTCGCCATCCCCATCGGCCTGCTCGTCATCGCCCTCGGGGTGTACTACGACAAGACCGACATCGGTGCCGCGTTCGCCGTTGGCTACTGGTCGCACCTCGTCGGGGATATCATCGTTGCGTTCATGGAACACCACGCGTCGCCGTTCGACCGCGTGCTGTGGCCCGTGGTGACTCTTCCGCCGTATCACCACTCGGTGTCCCTGTTCGACCGCGCCTTCCACATCATCGGCGCGTTCTTCCAATCGCTCACGGCGAAACAGCAGTTGATGGTGCTTGGCATCTACCTCGCGCCGTACTTCCTCGTATTCATCCTCTGGCTCGTGGACGGCGCGCCGGTGGTTTCGGAGCTGAAACAGGCAGTCGTCGGGCGATAGAAGAAAGTCGTTTGGACGACCCCGAACGGTCGTCGCTTACTGATTTTTGGCTATAAAATCCCGAGTCGCTCCGGTTCGCTGCCCCAGCGTGTCGAACGTTTCCGACGGCGTGGAAAAATTGACTGACGATCTGTTGCCTCTCGGTGACGTCGATGTCGGAGTACTCCGTGCTGAGGCCGATTCCGTGAGCGTGGTCGCCGAGACTCGCGGAAAGCTCATATGAAATGGAGATAACAGCTACATAATGACCGACGATACGCTTGTCTCGTGGAAGACCCTCGTCAATACGCTTGGGATCGGAATAATCACTGCGTTGGTCGCGCTCCTCCTCGTGCTGTTTCTCCCACTTCCGGGTCTGCCGTCGTGGGCACCGATTCTACTGGGGGTCGCTGTGTCATTTTTGTACTATTCTTTCGAAGAACATGGACGAGCGGAAGTGACGACATCGTAATCCAGTCACTGTACCCAACACCATCCCCCTCAAAGCTCGTCGGTCACCTTGACGTCCCGAAGTACCCACGCGTAGCAGATCGGCACCAAGACCAGTACGAACGCCAGCGGCGTCGTCGTGTACTAGAGCACGGTCCAGAACGCGCCAGCCACCCCGATGCAGAACAGGAACCCGACAGTCGGTAGGAGCGAACTGTCGCGCCTGCTCGCCGTTCTGAGGGAGTCCGCGACCGCGATCATGAGTAGTCCGACGAATGCGTCGTCGAGCGCGGAGAACCCCCGACTCGATTGAGCGTGTAATCACCTGCTTTAGGAAAAGTGACGTCGCTGGGTATAGAGGTATCCGAAGATCAAAAGAACGACAACGAATCCAGGCACGTTGTCAGTTGCTATATCACGCACACCTTCGATTGCCATGAGAACTATTTCAAGTATCAATCCCCAATAGCGGCGATTCCAGAGTCCGTACGCCGCAGCAAGAGAACCAAGGGATAAGGGAAAGTACAGTGGGTTTGCTATGACTGCCAGTACGAGCATAGCACCACCGACGAGAGCCGCCCACATGGACAATATCTTCACTCCAATCGGTGATGACATAGATCTGAGTATATTCTAGCTTGTATTAAGATTTCCTGAGTGAGGATGATTACGCACCACGAACTGCGCATCGATATCCACTGGGTTTCTCCACGTCCAACAATCGAGTTCGTGGAGGAAGGACAGTCACGACGACCAGTCGTTCGCTATGACGACATCGAGATAGACATCGACGTCTCGCCCGGTTCAGGGAGACGTGGTGTGAACCCTGCGTAAGTCCGTTTTTCAACGAAGTGGTCAGTCGGCTCCCAGAATAGGTTGCTTTCCTGCTGACGTTCTCAATTCCGCTGCGGCAAGTGAATCACAGCCGTATCCTCACCTTCCTTGCCCGTCCAAAGGACGTCGTCACCTCCCTCGATTCCGAGTTCCTCAACGACATCCGAAGGAACCGTGATCTGGATGCAACCATCGCCTTGCTGTGCTTTCCGCGTGTCTGCGAACTGCCGCTGAATTCCCATAGCAACTCTGCTCCACCTGCGAACCGTCTTTGGCTTACGGTTGAGCGTTCTACTGATCGTGCTGCTCGCGACGTCGACGCTGATCGCCGCTGTCGCCATCATCGGCACGGCCGATGTAGACGTCGCAGTCGTCTTCGACCCAGTTCGCGACGTCCGTTTCCCGATCACTCCTCGCTGCGCTCGTCGGTTTGTGTCGAAATAAGAATGGGGTCGGAGGGATTTGAACCCCCGATCGACTGATATCTCCGGTGCGCCTCGGAACTCCAGAGGGTCGTCAACGCGAGCGATGATCAGTCACCCGCTCGGTATATCAGCTGGAGTTTCGTCCCGGGCGCGTAGCCTCTGGAGTCAGTCGCCATCCCTGGCTTGGCCACGACCCCGCGAATTTTGATTGGTCGAAAAGGCCTAAAGGGGTTTCGATTCTATTCCTCCCGCGTCCCCCAATCACAGTCCTGGCATTTATATCCCGTCACGAACGCCGTGACACTCGGCATGTAGCCGACCTTGAGCACATCGCCGCCGCAGTCGGGACACTCCCGCTCGGCGTCCTCGATGCGGTCGGCTTCCATCACGGAATCGTCCTCTACCAATTCGGCCAGTCGCTTTGGCGTTACCATCCGTCCCTGCACGACGCGATTATCCGGCATGTGAAAACCACTGCGACGGAGCGGGAAAAACGTTACAGCTACGGATCGATACTACCGCCGAAAAGGGAACGATCGAACGACGTTACAGCCACGGACGGCGTTCGCCGCCGTCTTCCTCGCCGGGGTAGCCGTAGGCCGAAGACGATCCGTCCGCATCCTCTTCGGGCCTCACTTCAGCGAGGGTCTCTTCACTGAAGTCTTCCTCAGCGAGTTCGCCATCGTCGAATTCGTCGGCGTTCTCGCCGCCGTCCGTCACGGCTGCCTGCGACTCGTCAGCGGCCGGTTGCGATTCGGCGACCGGTTCCGGCTTTCCGGCGGCCTCCTCGGCCGCTTCGACGGCCGACTCGACGTGTTCGCCGGGGTCGAGCGCCAGCAGGCTGGTGACCACGAGGACGAACAGCGGGGCGCGACCCGGTGCGAAGCCGAGTATCGACAGGGGTAGGACGCCCAGCGCGACCGCGCTGCCGAAGCGGAAGCGATCGATGTCCACGACGCCGCGCAGCCACGGCGAGGTGAGTGCGATGGCGAGCGCGAACGCGACGCCCGTCCCGGCCGCCGCGACGGCGGGGACGATTTGGGTCGCTTCGATGGCCTTGACTTGGAAGCCGGCGGGTTGCAGGCTGGCGAGCAGGCCGAAGCCGACGATGACTCCGGGGCTTGGCAAATATTCTCCGATGCGTGCACTCGCGGTCTTCGCGGCGATGGCGGCGATGACCAACGCGGCGAAGCGCTCGAAGGTTTCCATCTTCAACGCGCTCGCGATGGTCGGCGCGAATGCGGCCTCGATGCCAGCGACAGCGATGAGGACGACACCGACCGCGAGAACGGTCATCGCCTGTTCACGCGGGGTGCCGTCCATCTCGGCGAGGATGACCGCGACGGTCGCGCTGCCGCCGAAGACGAGCAGGCCGACCTGAATGATGCCGACCGGGGAACTCAACGCGCCGGCGAGCACCATCGCCGGGAAGATGCCGTCCACGAGGGGGAGTCCCATGACCGTCGCGAGCAACTTCGTCGCGCCGCCTACTTGTCGCTCTAAGCGATAGGCGACCGGGTGTTGTGAGCTGCTCATCGACTAGTGACTATGACCCTGACCCGTGGGCGAAGGGTGATGGTATCTGCGGTGCGACCGGTCGTGCGAATTCGGTCGGAGATTCCCCGCAAATCCTTTCGCTACAAGTGTTGTGCACAGTTTGGCAAAAATTGCAATCGGAGCAAAAGAGTCGCTGCTCGTCCGACCTGCAATGCGCTGTGCCATGAGACTGGTAGAGTCCATATTTACAATTATTGTCGATTATTGCTTAAGTGTTGCGTGACAAATGACCCCACGCAACGCGAAATGGACGCAAAAATGCCCGTCTCGCTTGCGCTTTTTTGTCAAACAACCCCGATCACCAACTGTTCTTCAGTGACAATATATGACACTTTCGGCTGCCGCCCCCCGAATACTCACATGCATGTATAACATTCAACGTTTAGGACGACAGGAACGCACAATCTCGCAACGTTTTTCAGTAACCGCTCCGTTTGCATTACATGGCGAACGATTCTACCAACGACGGGCCGTATTCCGAGAAACTCCGCGTACCGGAGGCGCTCACCTTCGACGACGTACTCCTGCGCCCGAAGGAGAGCCGCGTCGAACCGGACGACGCCGATGTGAAATCCCGAGTCTCGAAGAACGTCGAGCTCAACGTCCCGGTCCTGTCCGCGGCGATGGACACCGTCACGGAGAGCGATATGGCGATCGAGATGGCACGACAGGGCGGACTGGGCGTCCTCCATCGAAACATGGACGTCGACCAGATGGTCGCTGAGATCGAGCGCGTCAAGCACGCCGACGAACTCATCATCCGTGACGTCGTGACGGCGAGTCCGAAACAGACGGTTCGCGAAGTGGACCGAATGATGGCACACGAGGGCGTCAGCGGCGCACCCGTGATCGATGACGACGACGAAGTGCTCGGCATCATCTCCGGCACCGACATCCGCCCGTACCTCGAAGTCGGCGAGAAGGACGAAGTGCAGGAAGCGATGACCGACGAGGTCATCACCGCCATGGAGGACGTGACCGCGCGCGAGGCGCTCGAACTCATGTACGAACACAAGATCGAGCGCGTTCCCATCGTGGACGACGAGGACCACCTCACCGGACTCGTCACCATGCAGGGCGTCCTCCAACGCCGCGAGTACGGCGAGGCGATCCGCGACGACGACGGCCATCTCCGCGTCGGTGCCGCCGTCGGGCCGTTCGAAACCGACCGCGCCGTCGCCGCCGACGAGGCGGGTGCAGACGTGCTTTTCATTGATTGTGCGCACGCGCACAACCTGAACGTCATCGACGGGGCACGGGAGATCAAGGAATCGGTCGATGCCGACGTCGTCGTCGGAAACATCGGCACGCGCGAAGCCGCGGAGGACATCGTGGACTTCGCCGACGGCCTGAAGGTCGGTATCGGACCGGGAAGCATCTGTACCACCCGCGTCGTCAGCGGGTCCGGCATGCCACAGATCACCGCCATCTCGCAGGTTGCCGACGTCGCGACCCAACACGACGTTCCCGTCATCGCCGACGGTGGGATTCGGTACTCCGGCGACGCCATCAAGTCCATCGCGGCGGGTGCCGACGCCGTCATGCTCGGGTCGTACTTCGCGGGGACCGACGAGGCACCGGGCCGCGTCATCACCATCGAGGGCAAGAAGTACAAGCAGTACCGCGGCATGGGCAGCGTCGGCGCGATGAAGAGCGGCGACGGCAGCCGCTATCTCAAGGACGAACCGCAGGACGAGGACGAGTACGTCCCCGAAGGTGTCGAGGCGGCGAAACCGTACAAGGGAACGCTCGAAAGCGAACTCCACCTACTCGTCGGCGGCATGCAGTCCGGCATGGGCTACGTCGGCGCGGAGACGATTCCGTCGTTCAAGGAGCGCTCGGAGTTCGTCCGCATCTCGCCCGCCGGCCAGCAGGAGAGCCACGCACACGACGTGATGATCACCGACGAAGCGCCGAACTACAGCCCCGGCGAGTAAGCGAGACGTTCACACGCCGTCACCATCATTATCCCATCCGTTCGAAATTTGTAGCCATGCAGACGTTTCTTCGATTACAGTACGAGAAATCCGACGACCTCCCGTCCGAATTCGGGCACGACATTCGAACGCCCGAATCGTTCGTCGAGGAGTTCATCAC
>NZ_JBAWAC010000070.1:0-3359 GCF_049589095.1 Haladaptatus sp.
AAATGAGCACGCAACTATCCGAAGACGCGGACCAGGAAAGCGAGACCGAACGCACCGAAACCCCCGGCGACCGCCGACGGGCCGCGAAAGGGGGAAACGAACCATCGAAAGTGCAGGAATCGACCGAAACTGACGGGGAGACGGTTCGCCTCAAGGTGTTCCGCTACGACCCCGAAGTCGAGGGGAAGATGGAACCGCGGTTCGACGAGTTCCACGTTCCGTACGAGAAGGGGATGACCGTCCTCGACGCGCTCATCTACGCGCGTGACCACTTCGACACGACGCTCACCTTCCGTCACTCCTGCCGACAGGCCATCTGCGGCAGCGACGCGCTGTTCATCAACGGCACGCAGCGACTGGGCTGTCAGACCCAGATTTCCGATCTGAAGGGAACGGTTCGCGTCGAACCGCTTCCACACGCGGAGGTCGTCAAGGACCTCGTCGTGGACATGGAGCACTTCTACGATCAGATGCACTCGGTCGAACCGTACTTCCAGACGAGCGAGAAGCCGAGCGACGAACTCGAAGAACAGCGCCAGTCCCGCGAGAACCGCGAGAAGATCAAGATGTCCACGCGCTGTATCTGGTGTGGAGCATGTATGTCCTCGTGTAACATCGCGGCGGGCGACAACCAGTATCTCGGCCCGGCGGCGCTGAACAAGGCGTTCCGATTCGCCATGGACGACCGCGAGGGCGAGGAGATGCACCAACACCGGTACGACATCCTCGACCAGGAACACGGCGTCTGGCGCTGTCAGACCCAGTTCTCCTGTACGAACGTCTGCCCGAAAGACATCCCGCTGACCGAGCACATCCAGGAACTCAAGCGCTCGGCAGTGAAGAACAACCTCAAGTTCTGGTAAGCCTAATTTAGACACAATGTACGAACACGACGTAATCGTCGTCGGTGCTGGCGGTTCGGGGCTTCGTGCGGCCATCGCGGCCCACGAGCAGGGCGCAGATGTCGCCCTCGTCACGAAGCTTCACCCCGTTCGAAGCCACACCGGCGCAGCGGAAGGCGGTATCAACGCGGCACTCAGAGAGGGCGACGACTGGGAACTCCACGCCTACGACACCATGAAGGGGTCGGACTATCTCGGCGACGCCCCAGCGATCGAAACTCTCTGTCAGGATAGCCCGAAAGAGACCATCCAACTCGAACACTGGGGAATGGCGTTCTCCCGCGAGGACGACGGACGCGTCTCCCAGCGCCCGTTCGGTGGACTGTCGTTCGCCCGGACGACCTACGCCGGGGCGGAGACGGGTCACCACCTGCTCCACACGATGTACGAGCAGGTCGTCAAACGCGGCATTCAGGTGTACGACGAATGGTACGTCACCCAACTCGCCGTCACGGACGAAGACGACCCCTCGGAACGTAGCTGTCACGGCGTCGTCGGCTACGACATCCAGACGGGCAAGATCGAAGGCTTCACCGCCAAAAACGGCGTCATCCTGACGACCGGTGGTCTCGGGCAGGTCTTCGACCACACGACCAACGCGGTTGCCAACACCGGCGACGGTGCCGCGATGGCATACCGTGCAGGTGTCCCGCTTGAGGACATGGAGTTCATCCAATTCCACCCGACAACGCTCCCTTCGACCGGGGTTCTCATCTCCGAAGGTGTGCGTGGCGAAGGTGGTATCCTCTACAACAGCGAGGGGGAACGGTTCATGTTCGAGCACGGCTACGCGAACAACGACGGCGAACTCGCCTCGCGTGACGTGGTCGCCCGTGCCGAACTGACCGAAGTGAACAACGGGCGGGGCATCAACGACGAGTACGTCCACCTCGACATGCGCCACCTCGGCGAGGAGCGCATCACGGACCGACTCGAAAACATCCTCCACCTCGCGCGGGACTTCGAGGGCGTCGACGCGCTCGAAGAACCGATGCCGGTCAAACCCGGCCAGCACTACGCGATGGGCGGCATCGAAACCGACGAGAACGGCGAGACCTGCATCTCCGGACTGTACGCCGCGGGCGAGTGTGCCTGCGTGTCAGTCCACGGGTCGAACCGCCTCGGCGGCAACGCCCTGCCGGAACTCATCGTCTTCGGTGCCCGCGCCGGACGCCACGCCGCGGGCGAGGACCTCGGCGAACCGGAGATTCAGACCGGACAGAGCAGCGACATCGAGATGGGCGACGTCGATACGCCCGTCGAACCCGGCGCGGTCGATTCGGACGACGACAGCGCCGTGGCCGACGGCGGGACCTCGCTCGCCGACCCGTCCCAGACCGTCGAAGCCACGTTGGAAGCCGAACGTGCCCGTATCGAGACGCTTCTCGAAAAGGACGACGGCGTCCAGCAGGCCGAACTGCGCGCCAAACTCCAGAAGACGATGACGAACAACGTCAACGTGTTCCGGAACGAGGAAGGTCTCAAGCAGGCGCTCGAAGACATCCACGAGATTCGGAAGTCCTACGGCGACGTGTACGTCAACGACCCGTCGCGCACGTTCAACACCGACCTCATCCACACCATCGAGATGCGCAACCTCCTCGATCTCGGTGAAGCCATCACGCTCGGCGCGCTCGCCCGCGACGAGTTCCGTGGCGCTCACTGGCGCGAGGAGAACCAGAACCGCCGCGACGACGTGTGGCTGAAACACACGATGCTCTCGTGGAACGACGGCACGCCGGAACTCTGGTACAGGCCGACCATCCTCGAAGGCGAGAACAAGAAGTACGAGCCGAAAGTTCGCAGTTACTGACTTCTCCGTTCTCCGCTGTCGTTTTTACTGCTCGAATTCGCTTCCCGATAGTCGAAACCCCGAAATCCGAGGAATACAGGAGGACACTAGGGGTTCAGGAGGACACGAGGGATTCGGGAGGACAGCGGCGATTATGCGTGTCGGTCGAGGAATGACTCGACGCGCTCCAGACCGGCCTCCAACTCGTCGGCGGGCAGGCCGAATCCGATTCGGAAGTAGCGGTCGAACCCGAACAGGTTCCCTGGCGCGAGGACGACGCTCTCCTCCTCGACCACGCCGCGACAGAACGCCTCGCCGCCCTCGAAGCCGTCCGGAATCCGGACGAAGCCGTTCACACCCACCGGGTCGTACCACTCCAAGCCGTGGTCGTTCACGAACTCCCGCACGCGGTCACGGTTGCTCGCCGCGAGTTCGCGGTTCTCGGCCAGAATGTCCTCCTCGTGCGCACCGAGCGCCTGCCGGGCGACGTGCTGGTCGATGATACCCGGCGAGATGGTCGTGTAATCCTTCCACTCCCACGCGCCGTCCACGACTTCCTCCGCGCCGACGAGCCAACCGAATCGAAGTCCGGCGAGTCCGTACGCCTTCGTCAAACTCGTCGTGCTGATGCCGTACTCGCCCATGCTCGCCACGGGGTCCACCGG
>NZ_JBAWAC010000071.1:0-14770 GCF_049589095.1 Haladaptatus sp.
GTTCCGCCGTCGGTCACCATACCGTCAGTTGGCGGGTTCGGTTCCACGGGCAGGCTCGCGGGATCCCTGAGGTCGTTCGCTCCGTTCCTGAGGTCGGCTAGCGTCGCCCCGCGCCACCGTAGATACATCCGAATCGCGTCCAAATCCACGCCGTTGCGGGTCACCCCGTCCGGTGTTTCCAACAATCGGCCGTGGGCCGTCGGAATCTCGTCCCAGTCCACGACTCGACCGACGAACATCACCGACGAAAGCCGTCCGGTCGCGAAATTGCTTACGAACAGCGCGGCGGGATACAGCGCCCCGAGCAACACCGTATTCGTCAGGATCGTCAACGAGAACACGCCGAGGACGGTTCCCTGTACGGGATACGTTTGACTGCCGAGGTAGTACGTCGGATAGGACGGAAACAGAGCGGCGACCACGAGAAACGCCTTCATATCCGCGCCGCCGAAGGCTCGGAACCACCAGAAGGCGACGACGAGCGGCGCGACGAACCCGAGACTCACCGCGACGTGAAAGAGGAACAGTTTTCGTTGAAATGGCGACGAACCCATCGCGGTCACCCCGTCCCAGACGAGCAACACGACGGCGAGCGCTGCGAGCGGATACCACGTCTCGTTGGGCACCCGCCGCGTCTTCACGTCACGCCACGCGGCCCATCCGAAGACGGGGACGGCGAGCAGTCGAAGGAGATCGGGAATCGAAGTATGCACCAAACGGTAGCCCTCGGTGAGATGTTTTAGCTGTTACGGTATATTTGAAGGAAATTGAACGTTTCCCACTAATTTTATTTTGTCTTGGTGTGTTCGAGTTCCCTATGAGTACAGGGGAAGTCGCCCTCGTAAAAATACGGGGCGCTGCTTTCATCCCACCTGCCTGGCTTTCACGTCCGAGCGAGGGCGACGGGATGCTCGAATTCAAAGGCGACGACCGTGAATTCACGCCACACGCCGTCAACACCGGTCGGTGCCGCATCGAACAGGAAGCGGTGGTCGATTTCACAAACGGAACGCTCCTCTCGTTCGCCGACGCCGGACAGTCGGTAGAGCGCATCACCTACCCTGACGGAACCGAAGACCGACGAAGCGGGAAGGCTTCGACGGGCGGAATCTTCTGTACCGACCCGCAGTGGCACGATGATTACGTCGAATTCGACATACACGCGAGCGCGAGCAACCCGCTCCGTGCACACGCCGATCCGGTCGATTATCACCTCGAAGCCGTCGTGTGGAACGACGGAGCCGTATACGTTCACGGGCATCACGACGGCTTCCCGTGTTTCGAGTTCTACGTGCAGACCGACTTCGGCGAGTTCCGACCGCTATATCGCCACGACTATCGGGAGACGGGCGATGAACCCCTCGCGCTGGCTGGACCGATGGAGTACGAGTTCGAGCGCAGTCTCTGAGACGCGTCGCTCTCGAATATTGCCTAAAAAACCCCCTCCCGAATTCCGTTCGTTTATATGACGCGGTTCTGCAGGTAGTCGAGGTGCTTTGCGTTGTAAACGATCCTGACCTCGTCCGTCGCCGGGCTACCGATGCAGGTCAGGCGAACGTTCTTGTCTTCGACTTCCTCGTCGCTGAGGATCTGCTGCATGTCCATGTCGATTTCGCCCTCTTTGATGATGGCTGCGCAGTTCGCACAGGCACCGGCGCGGCACGAGAAGGGCCAGTCGTAGCCCTGTGCCTCGGCGGATTCGAGGATGTATTCGCCCTGGTTGACTTCGAGGGAGCCGAAGTCTTCTTCGTCGAAGCCAGCGTCGGCGGCCTTTTCGAACAGGTCGTCATCGTTAATATCCCAGCCCTGGTCGTCCAGCACTTCGTAATTGAGGTATTCTACGGTAGGCATCACTCGGGGTTTGGTCGGCGGTATGGTTAGTAGTTGTTGTTTCGTCTGCTTGTGGTGATAAATCAGGAACGATTCGTTCAACTCCCGAACCCCCTACAATCAGCTCGGCGAAAGGGGAACGAGAACGAACAGGAGATACGACGCGACGGCCGAGATGGACGGCGTCAAAATCCAGAGGACGATGACGCGGCCGGTCGTCGATGGATCGAACAAGTCCCGCGCCTTCAACGTCTCCGGCTCCTCTTCGCCTATCTTCGCCACTTCCTTCTGTTCTTCGGGAAGCACGTTGACCGTCATCTCCTTGCGTTTCTCCCCGTCGTCGCCCCGCACTGCGGCGGTAGCCGCATCGGAGATTCGCACCGTCCGCGTCGCTCGTCCCCAGCCGAGCCCGACGATACACATCGTGGCACTCACTGCGAGGCTGGCGGGAATACCGATCACCGAGAGGAACGTGATGAGACTCGCGCTGACGACTTCGACGATTAGTGCCGCCAATAGGGGCAGGTCGGTTAGGTCGTTTCCAACCGTATCGAGCGTTCTCCGGGCAATCGTGAACGCACCGATCGCGATCGCGACACCCGCGAGTAGGACGCCTTGACTTCCGGTGATGTCGCCGCTTCCGACGAGCGGTGCGACCGCGTTGGCGACGTTCGATGCGCCCGCCGAGAACGCCATGTAACAGCCGATCCCCACGACGAGGAACGTCACCATGACCTCCTTCGTCGTCGCGTTCGAGGAGACCGTCGGATACGGTACCGAGCCGACTCGGTTGAACTCGAACAACGGCTCCTCCGACTGTTCGAGTTTGAACCACACGTCGAGGTACGGATACAGATAGCGACCGATGACGGCACAGATCCAGAAGGCCGTAATCGGCGCGAGAAGCCACGCTGAGACGATTCGGAACATGATTCCTTGGTTGAGAGTCCCGGTCGCCGCCCCGAGCCCTGCGATCGCCCCGACGGCCGTCATCGAGGTGGACGCGGGAACGCCGAAGAGGTTCGAGATAAGGAGGGCCAACCCGACGAAGAAGAGGACGCCGACGCTGGCGACGAGCGTGAACTGCGAACTCGGAACGATCTCCCCACCCATCGTTTTGATAACGTTTCGTCCGACTGTCCATCCACCGAGGACCGCGAACGCCGTCATCAACGTGGCTGCACCGAGCTTCGAGACGGTCTTGCTTCCCACCGCAGGGCCGAACGCCACACCGGTCGAAGAACCACCGATATTAAATCCAACAAACGCCGCGACGGCAAGACCGACGAGTAGCAGAATTTCGACCATACTCTTACATTCATTCCTACGTCTTAAACGGTACCGACTCGGTTGGGTTTAGGGGCCACCCCACCTAAAGCAGAGTATGTTCCCGACGTTCGAAGTCATCCCTGCCGTCGATATGCAGGATGGAGAAGTGGTACAACTCGTTCAGGGCGAAAAAGGCACGGAAACGACCTACGGCGACCCCGTGGACGCCGCACAGAAATGGGTCGAAGGCGGTGCGGAAACGCTCCACCTCGTTGATTTGGACGGCGCGTTCGAAGGTGAGCGCAAGAACGCTACCGCGGTCGATGCGATTTTGGACGCCGTCGATGTCGAGGTACAACTCGGCGGTGGTATTCGAAGGGCAACCGACGCGATCGATCTCCTCTCGCGCGGCGTGGATCGCGTCATTCTCGGTACCGCCGCCATCGAAAACCCGGATATCGTCTCGGAGATCAGCGAGTCGTACCCTGGTTCCGTGATGGTGAGCCTCGACGCGAAGGACGGCGAAGTCCTCGTCTCCGGGTGGACGGAATCGACAGGACTCGACCCGGCGGAGGCGGCGACTCGGTACGAAGAACTCGGCGCTGGTGCGATTCTGTTTACCGATGTCGATGTCGAAGGACAAATGGAGGGCGTCCAGACCGACCCCGTTCGGCAGGTCGCCGAAGCGGTCGAGATTCCAGTCGTCGCAAGCGGTGGGGTCGCGTCCGTGGACGACGTTCGAACGCTTCGGGATGTGGGAGCGAGCGCTGTCGTCGTCGGGAGCGCCCTCTATCGAGGAAAGTTCTCACTATCGGACGCGAAGCGTGCGCTCGACTAACGAATACCGTCGAGTCTAACGGGTTTCTCCAGCAAGTCCTTTGAGCACGTCGGGTGCGTCCCCGAGGCGCGGCTCCGCAAGCCCGTAGGCACCGAGGGTAGCCATCGGTGCGCCGAGGGCCAGGCCGGGCACCGTTCCACAGAGGAGGATGCCGACGGCGACCAACAGGACGCTGAGCATATCTCGCTTTAGCACAAACAATCATTCGAGCGCGGGGTAAATATATTTGCGTCAGACATATGTCTGTCTTCCCGAGTGGTTTCGCTGATTTACCACGAGCGGAATTCCCTTGTAGCCACGGCCAAATCACATAGGTATGAGCGACAGAACCGCTGCCGTGACCCGTGAGACGGCGGAAACGACCATCGAAATCACGCTCGACGTGGACGGCGACGGCGACTCCACCGTCGAGACGGGAATCGGCTTCTTCGACCACATGCTCGATAGCTTCGCCCGTCACGGCCTGTTCGACCTGACGGTTCGCGCCGACGGCGACCTCCACATCGACGATCACCACACCGTCGAGGACGTGGCCATCACCCTCGGCGAGGCGTTCGACGAGGCGCTCGGCGACCGGCGAGCGATTCGGCGCTTCGCCGACCGGAAGGTCCCACTGGACGAGGCCGTCGGCGACATCGTCGTGGACGTGAGCGGCCGTCCCCTCTTCCGATTCGACGGCGAGTTCTCACAGGAGCGCGTCGGCGACATGACCAGCCACATGGCGAAACACTTCCTCCGCTCGCTGGCGATGAATGCCGGGCTAACGCTCCATGCGGGCGTCTATGGCGAGAACGCCCACCACGAGATCGAGGCCCTGTTCAAGGCCACCGCGCGGGCGCTGGACGACGCGACACAGATCGACGACCGACGGAGCGACGTGGCGAGTACGAAGGAGAGTCTGTAGCTACGGGGACACTCGCCGAAACACGCCCGGATAGTTCACCACTACCCCGTCGGAATCGACGGGTAGGTCGGCGGTAAATCCGCTTTTCAAACTCTCGTAGCGAAACATTCCACCTGACGAACCGAGCGGCTCCAAACTGGTGTATCGCTGTTCGACCGGCGTCGCCGTCATCGATGGCACGTCGAGATAGACGACGGGAATCGTCTCGGACTCGCCGGAACCCAACCCGAGTCGGCGAATGGGAACCGTGTTGGTGAACGGCGTCGCCGAGATATCCACGTCACGGCATCCTGCGAGCTCCGGTGCCCGAGTGCCGTCCTTCGTCCAGTTTCCGTCCCCGTCGTGTTCCAGTTCGATTCCCGACCCTGTCCCGAGTGGATCGGTTTCGATCCGTCGAACCGCTCCCGACCCGTCACACTCCACACGATACCGTATCCGAAACGGTTTCTCGTCCCTGATTCCGACGACGACACCGTCAGCATTGATGTCGTCGAACTCGACGGTGAGGTGTTCCGTACTGACCCCGTCTTCTGCCTCCCAAACCACGTTCCGTTGCATAGTTTTCGGTCGAAGTGTGATTCGATAAACACTCGCTTCCGACCCCAACAGGACTAAATCGTCGGGCACGTCTATCCGACAAGGATGTTCGACAGAATCATGCAGAAGTTCGAGGGCAGTCCGAGCCAGCAACAGGTCATTCGGCTTCTCCTCGAACGCGGGTTCTCGGTCAGCGACGAGGGACGGGTGGTCTCGGGCAGTATCGAGATTCCGAACACGCAGATCGCGCGCGAAATCGGGGTGGACCGTCGCGTCGTCGATTCGACAACAGACGCGATTCTCAAGGACGAGGAACTGCGTCGTATCTTCCAGAACATCTCCTCGATTCCGAGCCTGATGGATTTGGCCCCCGTACTCGACCTATCGGTGTTGACCATCGACGTGCGGAACGCCGACGAACCGGGCATAGTGGCGACCGTCACCTCCCTGCTGGCGGATAACGACATCTCCATCCGCCAGACTATCAGCGAGGACCCGGAGTTCACCGACGACCCGCGTCTCTACCTCGTCACGGACGAGGACGTGCCGGGGAACGTGCTCAACCAACTGAAGAACTTGGAGTTCGTGCATCAGATCCAACTGAGCTGAGACGTTCCGGACACTGGAACACCGCGAACGGAAATCTGTTCGATGGGGAGATAGAAATAGGATCGGCGTAAAATCGACAGCATGAATCGACCGGACGAAGGCACGGAAAACGAGTGGAACACGACCGATTACGACGAGGGTCACTCCTTTGTCTTCGAGTACGGCGAGGGCGTCGTTGATCTCCTCGAACCGAAGACCGGCGAGCGCGTCCTCGACCTCGGATGCGGAACCGGCCATCTGGCCGACCGAATCGCCAGTTCCGGGGCGGACGTCGTCGGTCTCGATTCCTCCGCGGAGATGATATCGGAGGCACGCGAGAGCTATCCGGAGTGCCGGTTCGTCCACGGAGATGCACGCGATTTCTCGTTCTCGGAGCCGTTCGACGCCGTGTTCTCGAACGCGGCGCTCCACTGGGTCCCCGAACAGGACGCCGTCCTCGACTCCATCACCGACGCGCTCCGACCTGACGGTCGGTTCGTCGCCGAACTGGGTGGAGCCGGGAACGTCGCTACCATCCTCGATGCAGTACGGGACGTCGCGACTGACCGTGGCTACGATATCGAGAATCCGTGGTACTTCCCGAGCGTCGGCGAATACACCACGAAACTCGAAGCACACGGCTTCGAGGTTCGCTATGCGACCCTGTTCGACCGTCCAACGGAACTCGACGGCGGTCCGGATGGACTGTCGTCGTGGCTTGGGATGTTCGGTGACGGGCTCTTGGCCCCGGTTCCGGACGACGAACAGCGCGCGGTCGTTTCCGCCGTGGAGGACCGTCTCCGCGATGACTTGTTCGAGGACGGGACGTGGACCGCGGATTATCGTCGACTTCGTGTCGTCGCCGTCAATAAACCCAAGTGAGCACCGTGTGCATGCGAGCCGAAATCGTCCCCTCCACAACGAAATCCACGCCTTTTCGGTGTCCCCCACCGAACCGGTGACCGATGGCTGGTACGACGTATCGGACCGTGGCGAGTCGAGGGGAGTCGGCGTTCGAAGTCCGTGGCTCGGAATTTATCGGCTACGTGGCACCCGTGGACAGCGTCGAATCGGCCGAATCGTTCATCGAGGAAATCGGGGAACTACACGCCGACGCGACCCACAACGTGCCAGCGTACCGCGTTCAAGGTGGGAACGATTCCGGCAACGGATCGGACGACATCGGCGGGTTCGTTCGGGAATGGTCGAGCGACGACGGCGAGCCGACCAGCAGTGCGGGGAAACCTGCCTTGAACGTCCTCCACCAACGCGATATCGAGAACGTGGTCGCCGTCGTCACGCGCTACTACGGCGGGACGAACCTCGGCGTCGGCGGCCTCGTTCGGGCCTACTCCCGCGCCGTCAAGGAAGCGGTGGACGATGCCGGAGTCGTCGAGGAACGCCCGCACCGCCGTCTCGATATCTCGGTCGAGTACGACGACTCGGGTACCGTCCGCGGTATTTTGGAGAGCGAAGGCGTCGAATTCGACGCCGAGTACGACGAGTCCGTCGGGTTTTCCGTTCGAGTTCCCGTCGAGGAAAGTGACGCGCTGTGTGACCGACTGCAAAGCGCAACGAGCGGTCGGGCCGACATTCGACTCGACACCTGATCGTCATCCGACTTTCGATCAGAAAACCGCGTTGGCCGCGCTGAACGCACCGTAACCCACGCCGAGCGCGAGCGCGAGCGAGAGCACCCACGCGAGGACGGTGTATACCATCTTCTTTCCGCTCACGCCGCCACCGCTCGCGGCGAAGCCGCTGCCGATGATCGTGCTGACGATGATTTCGTTGAACGAGACGGGAATGCCGAAGAAGACGGCACTCTGTGCGATGGCGAACGCCGGAATGAGTGCGGCTATCGACCGCCGCGGCCCAAGCGCCGAGTAGTCCTGTGCGAGCGCCTTTATCATCCGGGGCGCGCCCGTCCACGATCCGGCGAGCAGGCCGAGTCCGCCGCCGACGAGCACCGGAACCAGTGGAATCGAGTACGGGTCCAACAGCGGGAGCAGCGGCCCGATGGCGAGACCGACCTGACTCCCACCTGCGGAGAACGCTACGAGACCCCCAAGCGCGAGCAGGAACCGACGCTGTCCGCGGTTCAGGTCCGAATCTAGTTCGTGTCGGAGTGCGAGGGTGACCAGTCCGCCGAGGACGAGCGACGAGAGGACGATGCCGACATCAACGCCACCGACGGTCGGAAGCTGGAGATGCATGCTGACCGCTTGGGCGATCGAGTCGCTTTCGCCCGGCGGGCCGAGGAAGACGAACCCGACGTTGGCGATGATGAGGCCGACGACCCCTCCTAAAAGCGGAATCGAAACCGTCTCCGAGACGTCCTCACGTCGGAGCACGCGAGCGGTCGCGTAGGCGATTCCCCCGCCGACGAACGGCGTGAGTATCCAGAGGGAAACTATCTGTTGGTACTTCGGCCACGCTGGGACGCCGCCGAGCGCCAACCCGACGCCGACGATTGCGCCAGTGACGGTGAACGCGGTGGCGATCGGATAGCCGGTGAACACGCCGATTGCGACCAGAATTGCCGCCGTCAGCAGTCCCGTCGTCGCGGCGAGCGGCGACAGCTGTACGCCGTGAATCAGTTGCCTCCCAACCGCTTGGGAGACGTTTGCGCCTTGTAGCGCCGCCCCCAGAAACCCGAGAATGCCGACGAGAAATCCCGCACGCATTACGGAGAGGGCGTTCGCACCGACTGCCGGGGCGAACGGGGTCGAGCCGCTCGACCCCGCTCCGATGGCCCACGCCATGAATAGACTCGCGACCCCGGCGATAACGACCGTCAGCAACCCTCCAGCCATATCTATCCGATATAGCGTCTCGCGTCAATAGTGTACCGACTGATATCGGTTCCCGACACCGTGTTTTCAGCGACCATCCGACCCCCGCCCTGATACTTCGACACTTTCGATGAGCCGTGATTGCAACGCGGCGTTTATCGGAATCAGAAGCACCCACAGGAAGATCGCCACCGTCGAATCGAACGCGGCGACGAGTATCGAGGCGACGAATACCAGCGGCGAGGCGAGAAACCGTGCCGCCTGAATCCTGACGGTACGTGAGGTGATTCCCTCTTCGATGAGTTCGCTCCGGGAAGCGTACAGCCAGAGGGCAGCGAGGCTGAACCCAGTGAGCGCCAGCACACCGGCGAGAAATATCACACCGAAGCGTCCCGGATAGGTGCTGAACATGCTGGTCGCGTACGGGACGAACGCGACCATGAGTAAAAAGAGGAGGTTGAGCCACACGATTTCCTTCGTGTGCCGCTCGACGTGGACGAAAACGCGTCGGTGGAGTACCCAGTAGAGGCCGATGACCGAGAAACTCAACACGAACCCGAAGAACTCGCTCCACTGTTCGAGGACGAGGGTCGGAAGCTCCGATTCCGAAGCGCCAGCCGGGATGACCGGTACCGTGATCTCCAACACTAGTAGGGTGATGGCGATGGCGATAACCCCGTCACTGAGCGCGAGGAGCCGATCGGTCTCGTCCGACTCCCGCCGAAATGGAAGTGACATATCACGTCCTACGTCATCGATCAACAATCGCATTGTGCCCATTCCTGCCAGTTCGAGCACGACCCTCGATATCGAGAAAAGTCCGGTTCGATCAGGTTCTGTCGGCCCGTGGCCCGCCGCTTCGTTTCGGTGCTTCGACGCCTTCCGCCGCTTCGACCGTCTCGGTTTGTTTTTCGGTTTCGACGTGCCAACGGTCGATCTCGTCCTCGTACGCCGTGAGCGAATCGGATACCTCGTTCTTCAGGTGGTCGTCGTTGACGTTCACCTCGAAGATGAATCCTTCCTCGCCGTCCTCCATCCGACTCGTCTGCTGGATGTTCGCGCTGACGAGTTCGTTGTCGAAGTAGTACGGCGCGAGTTGCGTCATCACCTTCTGATACACCGTGTCCTCGACCTTCCGGATGGCTTTTCGGCTTGCGGAGTCGGCGGCACGCGCCACGTAGTTCACCGAGTCCTGCCATCGGTCGACGGCACCTTCGGTGTCGTCTTTTTCCAGTTTCTCGTACGATTCGGTCAGTTTTTCACCCGCTGTTCGGAGATCGTCGTCAGGGGATTCACCCGCTTGTTCGCCCTTGCCCTCGCTGACGTGTGCTTGTTCCGCCGTCTTCTCGGCGACGTCCTCGCCGAGTCGCTCGTGCGACTTGGGTCGCCACTCGTCCCATTCTCGGAATGCCTCACCCGACACGTCCGCCTCACGAAGGGCTTGCGTGATCCGCTCCCCGTGCTCGACGATGTCTCCCCAGCTACCTCGGAGTTTGAAGCCAGAGATGCTCTCTTCCATTCGATTACTCGCTCGTATGTCCTACAGGGTATTATCTTTTACCGCCAATTCGCGTGAGAAGGCCTCTCACGCACGATTCTTCGAGTTTCACAGTTTGTTCCGGTTAGATTATTCGCCTCGAAAATTCCCGTACGTTACTCGCTCGGCGTACGTATTCAGTCGATCTTTCGCGCGTCCGAGCAGTTCGACGTGGCGGCTCACCGCCCGCATCTCGTCCTCGTCTACCTCGATTCGTTCGTCCCCGTAGATGTCGCGCGCCTCGCCATCTTCGGTCGCGTCGATGACGGTCGAGAGACCGCACCGACCACACGCTTCCGTCCGTTTACCACCCATAGTTCGCCGTACGGACGCGACTGTGTTATGTGTTACCCTATTGGTCCCGTTTCCGTCCGTTTTCCCCGTCGTCCTTCCGAAGGACGGCTTTGTAGTAGCCATCTCCCGGACGGACCTCGGCGACGTGCCACGGCGTTCCGACGGTCACGTCCCGGAGTCTGTCGGGTGAGAAGAGGACGAAGTGAAGGCTCCGTCCGACTTCTCGCTCTCCGTCTCGTTCGTATTCGAAGTGGAACGCCCGATGGGCGATACCCCGTCGCGGGTCGGGTCGGTAGCCGAAGATATCGTCCGGTCCGCAGTTCGTCGGATCGTAGTTGTCAACGACGGCGACACCGTCCTCCTCGGTAATCCGGGCGATGTCGGAGAGAAATTGTCGTGCACCGGCGAGTGACCCCGTGAGACCGAGTTGTGTCCCGTTGAGGAGCACGGAGCGGAAGCGATTCGGCGGAAACGCCAACTCGAACATGTCCATCACGCGGGCGTCTTCGACGCCGCGTTCGCGGGTCGCTTCGACGGCGGCCGGACTGACGTCGATGGCGACGACTTCCCCCCTTTCTTGGAGAAATTCGGCGTGCTGTCCCGAGCCACAGCCGATATCGACGACCGGACACGGGAGCGAACCGAGCAGGTCCTTCCAGCTATCGCTCCACTCCTCCCGCGGTCTGAAGTAGTTCTCGTAGACGTGCCCGTCCCACGTTTCCGCGCCGTCCCTGTACAGACAGTCGCCGCGCAGTCCGCCGCGTTCGTAATCCAGTATCGCTCGACCGAGTGGGTCCGAATCCATCACAGCATGTCACAGACTACCATTTGTAATAAAATCATGATGAGTGATGGTACCGACCAGCAACCCAACAACGGATATTTATCGCTCCCTCGCAATCGATCGAGTATGGATGGCGGTATCGAATCTCACGATTCGGACGGTTCGGCGACGGTTCCAGATTGGGACGACGAGTACGTAGACCGGGTCAGCGACAGGCTGTTCGTCAATTACGACCTCGAAAAAGCCTACTCGGTCCGTGGCGAGCGGTTCACGCTCTACGGACGGCTGTTGATCGAGACCCAGAAACAGTTTCTCCACCGCTCCATCAACTACGCCAACCACAGCGCCGAGGAACACCTGTTCGTCCGCCGTGCGGAGTCGGTTCGTGTGCGCGACCTCGAATCCATCGTGGACTTCGGTCACGAACTAGCCGACGAGTGGATCGACCCCGACGAGGAACACTTCGGAACGAACTTCACCTTCGTCGTGATCGCCCCCGAAATCCCGGACGACGTGGACGATTTCGTCGCCGACTTCAGCGACCGAACGCTCCTGAAATACGGCCTGCACGGCCAGTACGAGATCAACCTCGCCGTCGTCGCCCCAGACCACGAAACCCTCGTCGCCAGCAAGAACGCGGACGTCGGCAAAGCGTTCGCTCTCTGGCAACCGTTGGTCCCAGAAAAATCCGGACTGCTTGATAGACTCGTCGGGCGATTCAAACCGTAGTCGTTCGGTTAGTCGTCGGACTCACCCCCGTCCGTGACTGGTGCACCGCCGGGTTCGCTGCCCACGGAGGTGATATTCTGGTACCCGATCTTGACCAGCGAGAGCGCGAGTCCGACGAGGACGAGCGCGATGACCGTCTGAACTCCCGCCGAGAGTGCGCTCCCGAGCGACATGCTGCTGCCTTGGACGAACTTCAGCCAGATGTTCTGATACAGCGCGAGATACAGCAACCCGAGGATGGTAACGAACGTCATCAGTGCCATCGGGACGCCCGTGCTGAGAAGCTGTTTGCTCCGGTCCCAGTTGGCGAGCCAGACCGTTGCGGTCAGCAGTGCCAGCGCCGCGAGCAACTGGTTTGCGCCGCCGAACAGCGGCCAGAGGTCCGACCACGTTCCGGACGCGACGAGCGCGTACGCGATGACGCACTGCAGTCCGGCGTTGAAGTATCGGTTCGAAGCGACGCTTTCGACCTCCGTTTCCGGCGTGCCGACGATCTCCTCGAACATGTACCGACCGAGGCGAAGCGCCGTGTCGGTCGAAGTGAGCAGGAAGCTCACCATGACGAGCGCCATGAACGGCGCACCGAAGCTGGGGTCGATGCCGAACGTCGTGAGCATGATACCGCCACCGGTCGCGAAGTTGGGGAGTGCCTGTCCGACACCGCCACCCTCGACGACCTTTCCGACGAGCGCGACCGACGCGAGTGCGAGCGTTGCGAGGAGCCCTTCACCAAGCATGCCGCCGTATCCGATGACCCGCGCGTCCGATTCCTTGTTCAGCTGTTTCGAGGTCGTTCCGGACGATACGAGCGAGTGGAACCCGCTGATGGTCCCGCACGCGATGGTGATGAACAGCAGCGGGAACAGCGGCTGGTCGGTCACGCCCCAGAAGCCGTTGTATCCCGAAATGTTGACCGTGAGCGGTTGGGTCGGCGTGATGGCTCCGATGTCGAGCCAACCGCCAATCGTTCCGACGATGACTGCCAACAGCGCCCCGCCGACGCCCGCGTACAACAGGAACGACGACAGGTAATCACGCGGTTGCAGGAGCGTCCACACCGGTAGGACGCTTGCGATGAACGCGTACACGAGGATTATCGGTACCCACGTCGTGGCCGAAAGTTCGAGCGGGTACTGCTGTCCGACGAAAACGCTGGCGAACACCCCGATCACGAAAATCACCGTTCCCGGCCCGAACGGCAGGTTCAGTTGGTACAGGTAAACTCCGAACACGACCGCCAACGCGATGTACAGTATGCTCGCCGTCGCGGCGCTGGGGTATTTCTCGAAGACGACGCCGACGACGTACGCGAACACAGCGACGACGAGAATGATGGTCAGGAACGCGAACCACAGCAACATGTTCTTGCCGCGCTCGCCGACGTACTCACCGATGATGTGCCCGATGGACTTCCCCTCGTGACGGAGACTGCTCGACAACGAGATGAAGTCGTGGGTCGCGCCGAGCAGCGGATTACCGATGGCAATCCACAGCAGCGCCGGAATCCATCCCCAAATTACTCCTGCCGTAATCGGGCCGACGATTGGTGCACCTCCTGCAATACTGGAATAGTGATGTCCCAACAGGACGGGCTTTTTCGCGGGAACGTACTCCTGCCCGTCCTCGTACTTATGCGCCGGCGTCTCGTTGCTGTCGTCCAATTCTACGAACTGTGCGAGATATCGTGAATACGTCAGATATCCTATGCTGAAAAGTACCAGTACGCCGAGTACCAGCCATATGATTGCAATCGCCATGGTATTTTGCCTCATGGCAAGTAGAATGATGATGAACAATAAGTGTTCCTCCTGCCGTCTGCGGCGTTGGACGGCCAAAAACGTCGTTTCTCGAACAACCCGTACTTGTTTTTAACAGATTCGTGACTGATTACTCCGCGACCGTCGGCTCGACGTCGACCGCCAACTCGTCCGCAACGTCACTCAGCAGGCTTCCTTTCACTTCTGATACTCTCGATTCGATGACTGCGGCGACCGGTTCGTCGAACGATTCGCGGATGTGGTCGATCCTGTCGCGTTCGGTTCGACAGCGGTCACGGAGATACGTCGCCCCGCGTCCGGTTTCGTCGTCGTCGGGTTCCGGCGTCACCTTGTTGATGACGAGTCCCGACACGGGCAGTCCCGATTCGGTGAGTTCCTCGACCGCTCTCCCGGTCTCACGGATCGACAACTCGTCAGGATTGAGTACGAGGAAGAACGACGCGTCGTCGCGCAACACGTCACCCGCGAACTCGAACAACTCCTTTCGCTTCTGTAACCGAGCGATGATCGGGTCCCCGTCCGCCACTCGCCGCGGTTCCCTGTCGCCGATTGCGGCCTTCTCGAACAGGTCGATACTCTGTCGGCGTTTGTGAAGCAGGCGGTCGATCCAACCTTCGAGGAACTCGGGGAGCGAGAGGAGTCGGAGCGTCCCGCCGGTCGGCGAGGTATCGAAGACGACGCGGTCGTACTCCTCCGAACTCTGCATCACGTCGATGAATCGGTCGAACAGCGCCGACTCGTGTGCGCCCGGCGTCTGGTGTGCCATCTCGACCTGTCGGTCGATGGCGTTCACCAACCCCGCGCTGACGTGGTCACCCAAGGAACGTTTTATCTCCATCAAGTGGTTTTGGACCTCCTCCTCGGGGTCGATTTCCATCGCCCAGAGG